>NZ_QKOB01000006.1:300000-376439 GCF_003226535.1 Meiothermus sp. Pnk-1
CGTAGCGTGCCCCAGCTCGTCCTGGGCGATGTTGGCCAGGGCGATGTCCTCCTCGAGGATGGGCCCGTGCCCCACCCACTCGCTATCCCGGTGGGCCAGGATCAGCTCGTCGTCGGCCAGGGCGGTGAGCTTGGCGATGAGGGCCTGTTTTACCTGCTCATTCATCCTCTTCCCCCCGTGGACGCTTGAACTTGCTCACGTGCGAACCCACCACACCGTAGTACGACTGCTGCTTGTAGGTCTTGTCTTTGGCCGGGGCGAACCAGCTCTCGACGGTCTCGGGAGTGTCCTCGCTCTTGGTCACGCTCGAGGCAGGTACCACCCACCACGCCAGCGCCGGGGCGTCGGTAAAGCGCTCCATGGCCCGCTTTAGCGCGTCCTCGGGGGAGGTGGCCTCGAGCTCGCCCACGTAGTCCACGAAGGTCATCGAGCGCTTGTGGGAAGTCTTGCGGAAGATCAAGTACTTCTCGCTAACCGATGGCGCTTCGGGGCGTTTAGCGTTTGGCGTTTGGCCTTCGGCCAGCTCTTCCTTCGTCGCCGAGAAGATCGCCGAGGCGGGGGCCACCCACAGGCTCACCGCCTGGGGCCGGCGGGCGAAGACGTCACGCGCAGTGAGCAGGGCATGTTCGGGATCCACCGCATGCACCGAGCCCACCGCCTGATGGGGCTTAGCAGGGGTGTCCTGTTTGAAGACTTCCCAGCGGGGCCACTGTGTGTCCATACAACCCCTCAAACCGCGACCGCGGCCTGCTGCTTCCGCGCCGCATAGGCCGCCAGCGCCTCGCGCACCCAGGCGCCTTCGGCGTGGGCCCGGCGCCTGGCCTCGAGCCGCTCCTTGTTCATGGGGCCGTTGCCATTCACCACCCTCCAGAACTCGTCCCAGTTGATGGGGCCGTGAATCCAGTTGCCGGTGGCCTCGTCGTAGCGCAACTCGGGGTCGGGGAGGGTGAGGCCGGCCTCCAAGATCTCCGGCGCGTGCTCGTTGATGAACTCCTGCCTGACTTGGTCGTTGGTCTTGGTCTTGATGCCCCACCGCACCAGCGTGGGGGTGTTGGGCGAGTCGGAGTCGTGGGGGCCCAGCATCATCAAGGCCGGCCACCACCAGCGGTTGATGGCGTCCTGGGCCATGGCGCGCTGCTTGGGGGTGCCCTTGGCGTAGGTGATCACCATCTCCTTGCCCTGCTTGTGGTGGAAGGTCTCCTCGGCGCAGATGCGCACCATCGCGCGGCTATAAGGCCCGTAAGAGCATTGCGCCAGCATGGTCTGGTTCTTGATGGCCGCCCCGTCCACCAGCCAGCCGATGGTGCCGATGTCGGCCCAGGTGAGGGTGGGGTAGTTGAAGATGGAGGAGTATTTGGCCTTGCCGGAGAGTAAGGCGTCCAGCATCTCCTCCCGCGTGACGCCCAGCGTCTCGGCGGCGTGGTAGAGGTACTGCCCGTGCCCGGCCTCGTCCTGCACCTTGGCGATGAGGATCATCTTGCGCTTGAGGCTGGGTGCCCGGGTGATCCAGGCCCCCTCCGGCAGCATCCCCACCACCTCGCTGTGGGCGTGCTGCGAGATCATGCGCACGAGCTGGCGGCGGTACTCCTCGGGCATCCAGTCGCCGGGCTCGATCTTCTCTCCGCGGGCGATGCGGGCCTCAAACTCGGCCAAGCGGGTTTCGTAATCGGGGTCGGTGGGTTTTCCGAACTTTCCAGGCATGGGCCTACCTCCCAAACTAACGCTCGTTAGGTTAAGAGTATAGCGGGCCAATACCCTGCGATCAAGAATCCGGCCCCGTGCGATTCGGACTCAGGCCCGCGTCGGCGTAAATCTCTTCCAGGCTCAGCTTCAAGCCCAAGCAGGGCAGCTCGAGCGCTCCGCTTCCTTCCACCGTTTCATAGCGCCAGGTGCCGTCCTCGAGCCTCCGGTATACCTCCACCAGCTTTCGGTCGTACGAGACGAGAATATAGGCTTTTAGGCTAGGGATTTTGCGGTAATGGTGTAGCTTCTCCCCCCGGTCAATGTCTGAGGTGCTTTCCGACAGCACCTCCACGATGAAGCAAGGGAAGCGTTTGTAGCGTGAGCCGTCGTTGCCCTCCTCGCAGGTCACGAACACGTCGGGGTAATAGGTGGGGCCCTCCGGAGTTTGCAGCAGCATGTTCTCCATATAGACAAAACAACCCGAAGCCCTAGCGGCCGCTCTAACCTGGGTGGCGATGTTCAGGCTGATCGTGGCGTGGTAATCCGTACCGCCCGCCATTGCAAACAGGTAACCGTCCACGAACTCGTGCCGTACCGAAGAGCGGGCCTCGAGTTCCAGATACCCCTCGAAGGTGGTTTTTCCCACGGGCTCGGGGCGGGGCATGACCTTAGTATAGCCGCCGCACTCTCCCAGACCGGCTCGAGAGGGGTGCAATACTTGTATTGCAATGCTTGCCGTCCGGCTGCCCAAGGAGATCGAGGCACGCCTCGAAGCGCTGGCCCGGAAGACGGGGCGCAGTAAGAGCTACTACGTGCGCCAGGCCATCCTGGAGCATCTGGACGACCTCGAGGACTATTACCTGGCCGTAGAGCGGCTCGAGCAGAACCTCCCCGGCATCCCCCTAGACGCAGTGGAGCGCCGCCTTGGGTTACAGGATTGAGTTTGACCCACGGGCCAAGAAAGAGCTGGCAAAGCCCGCCGCATCCTGCGCGAGCGGGTGGCCGTACTGGATGATCCCCGCAGCCTCGGAGAGGCGTTGCGCGGACCAGAGCTGGGTAAGTTCTGGAAGTACCGGGTAGGCGATTATCGGCTGATCTGCCACCTCCAAGACCGGAGGATCGCCATCCTGGTTTTGCGGGTGGGGCATCGCCGGGACATCTACCGCTGACCGGTACCCCACAGCGGGGGTAAATCCGTTGGAGAGCGCTTAGGCCCCTAGAGCCTGTTTCAGCGCTGTCACCATTGCCCGCAGCTCGCGCACCTCGGCCTCGAGCGCCTCCACCCTGGCTTCGAGCTCGCTCTTCTCCTCCGCCCGCACCACGGGGGAGGGGGTCCCGGCCAGCAGGTGGGCGTAGCGGGGCTCGCGCTCGCCGCTCTGGCGCTCGAGGCGTGTCACCAGGGGGTGGGGGGCCAGGTTCATCAGGGTACCCAGCACCGCCTCGACCTCCTGGATGGAGGCGAACTTGTGCATGGACTCGCTGCGGGCCTTGAGCTCGCCCACCGTCTGGGGGCCGCGCAACATCAGCACCGCCAGCACCGCCAGGGCGGGGGGCTCGAGCTTGAACTCGCGCTCGAGCAGCTGGCGGTACTTGGGGGCGCGGGCGCCATACTCCTTGACCAAGGCGGTCAGGCGCTTGATCTGGAGGGTGTCGAGGGCCTCCTGTACCTCGGCGTCGCTGAGGTTGGTGACGGGGTTGCGACCTTGCTTCTGGTTGGCACCCAGCCGAACGGCGTTGAGGGTCAGGGGGTAGTACTCGGGGGTGGCGAGCTGCTTCTCGATGAGCACTCCCAGCACCCGCACCTCGGTCTCGTTGAGCAGTTCCACGGTCTTAGATTCTAGCCCAGCTCCTCCCCCCTACTTGACGAATAGCATCTCCCGGTAGCTAGGCAAGGGCCAGTGCTTGTCCGCCACGATACGCTCGAGGGCATCGGCGGCCTTGCGCACCGCGGCCATAGCGGGCAGCACATTGTCGCGCACGTGGTAGGCCTTGGAGTGCACGTCGTCACCGCCCAGCTCGGCGTTTTGCTTTTTCAGCTCTTCTAGCGCATCAGAGAGGGCATCGGCAGCCTTGGCCACCTGCTCGATGGTGCGAGTCGCTGCCCGCGAACTGCCTCCTAAAGCGGTGAGCTCGGCTAAGTAGGCGAGTACTCCGGGTAAAATCTGGGTCTGGGCGATCCACTCGGTGGTCTCCCCTTCGATGTTCACCGTCTTGAAGTACTGGTCGTACATGATCTCCTGGCGGGCCTCCAGCTCGCGCGGGTTGAGCACCCCGTATTTGGAGAACAGCTCGAGGTTTTTCTTGCTGTTGAACAGTTCGATGGCCTCGAGCGTGGTGCGCAGGTTCAACAGACCACGCCGCTGGGCTTCCTGGTGCCAGGCCTCGGAGTAGCCGTCGCCGTTGAAGACGATCCGGCTGTGCTTCTTGTAGGTATCTTTGAGCACCTCCAAAAGCGCATCCTCGAAGGATTTCTTCTTCATGGCTGCCTCAACCTGGGCCGTGAGGACCTCCACCGACTCGGCCACGATGGTGTTGAGGACGGTGATAGGGAAGGAGATGCTCTGGCTCGAGCCCACCGCGCGGAACTCGAACTTATTGCCGGTGAAGGCGAAGGGAGAGGTGCGGTTGCGGTCGCCGGAATGTAGGGGCAGCGGGGGCAGCACCGGGGTACCTAGCCCCAGGAGCCCGGCTTTCTTGCGTGAGCCTCCCTTCCCGCTGACGAGGCGCTCAAAGATATCGGTGAGCTCGGCCCCCAGGAAGATCGAGATGATCGCGGGCGGGGCTTCGTTGGCCCCCAGGCGGTGGTCGTTGGAAGCCGAGGCCACGCTGATGCGCAAGAGGTCTTGATGGAGGTCCACCGCGCGGATCACCGCCGCACAGAAGAACAAAAACTGCATGTTCTCGTGCGGGGTGTCACCCGGGTCGAGGAGGTTCACCCCGGTATCGGTGCCCATGCTCCAGTTGCAGTGCTTGCCCGAGCCGTTGATCCCGGCGAAGGGTTTCTCATGCAACAGCGCCACCATGCCGTAGCGGCGGGCGGTGTTGCGCAGGATCTGCATGATGAGCTGCTGGTGGTCGGCGGCCAGGTTGGAGTGTTCGAAGATGGGCGCGATTTCGTACTGGCCGGGGGCTACCTCGTTGTGCCGGGTCTTCACCGGCACCCCCAGGGCGTAGAGCTGGCGCTCCACATCGGTCATGAAGGAGAGCACCCGGTCGGGGATGGAGCCGAAGTAGTGGTCCTCGAGCTCTTGCCCCTTGGGCGGCTTAGCCCCGAACAGGGTGCGCCCGGTCATCACCAGATCGGGGCGGCGGAAGTAGAACTCCTCGTCGATGAGGAAATACTCCTGTTCGGCCCCCAGGGTGCTGCTCACCTTGTTGGCATCGGTCACCCCAAACAGCCGCAGCGCCTTGAGGGCGGCCTTGTTGAGGGCTTCGATGCTGCGTAGGAGGGGGGTTTTGAGGTCCAAGGCCTCCCCCGTCCAGCTCACAAAGGCGGTGGGGATACACAGCGTGGCCCCGTTGGAGTGGCGCATGATAAACGCCGGAGAGGTGGGGTCCCAGGCGGTGTAGCCCCGCGCTTCGAAGGTCGCGCGCAAGCCTCCGGAGGGGAACGAGGAGGCGTCCGGTTCGCCCTGGATCAGGTCCTTACCGCCGAACTGGTAGATGGCCGAGCTATCCGAGGTGGGGGTGATGAAGCTGTCGTGTTTTTCCGCGGTGGCTCCGGTGAGCGGCTGGAACCAGTGGGTGTAGTGGGTGGCTCCTTTCTCCATGGCCCAGGTCTTCATGGCCAGCGCCACGGTGTCGGCGATGGCCGGGTCGATGGGCGCCCCCCGCTCGATGGTGGCCAAGAGCGACTTCCACACCGGCTTGGAAACGCGCTGGCGCAGCTCCTCGGTGGTGAGTACGTCGCTGGCGAAGATCTCGCTGGCTACGTCGGGGACCGGTGCGGCCGCGATCCCATTCTTGCCGTTCATGCGCCAATTGCGTCCTGCGGTAATCACATCTACGTCCTGGTTCATCCCTGTTACCCTCCGTGAGCGCCGGGCTTCGCCTGAGGGTTTTGCCAAGCGTACCTCAAAAGCGAAACTCAAGGCGGGAAATCTCTTCCCACTGTGCAGCATATCACGTCCTTGGAGCAAGTTGTCCAGCAAATTTTGACCAACGTTCGCTCTCGGATGTACACCTTGCACCCGGCGCCGCTCCTCTCCCCGGATTCCGGCCATAATGGAGCCATGCAGCGCCTATACCACATCGGTTTCGGCAAGGAGGACCTCGGCGCCACCCCACCCACCCTGGCCATCCTGAGCGGCGACCCTGACCGGGCCAGCCTGATCGCGCAGCGGTGGCTGCACGATAGCAAAGTCCTCTCGGAGAACCGGGGGCTCGCCAGCTACTTGGGAAACTTGCCCAACGGTAGGCCGGTGATCTCGGCGACCAGCGGGATGGGCGCACCGTCTTTGAGCATCGTGGTGAACGAGCTGGTCCAGCTGGGCATCCGCACCATCATCCGGGTGGGAACCTGCGGCTCGATCCAAGACCATGTGCCGCCCGGGAGCGTCGTGATCAGCCAGGCTGCCCTAGCCCGCCAGGGTGCGGCCAACGACATCGCCCCGCCCGAATACCCGGCCAGCGCCGACCCCTTCCTCACCGTGGCCTTGGTGGAAGCCGCCCAAGCCTTGGGCATCGAGTACCATTTAGGGATCACCGCCTCGGTGGATACCTTTTACGAAGGGCAAGAGCGCACCGACTCCGCCAACCCCCACCTGCTCCGGACCCTTCAGGGCATCACCGAGGAGTACCGCAAGCTGCGCATCCTAAACTATGAGATGGAGGCGGGAACGCTCTTCAAGATGGGCAACGTCTACGGGTTCGCCGCGGCCTGCGTTTGCGGGGTGATCGCCCAGCGCACCCGCTCCGAACAGCCGGTGCTCGAGGCCAAAGCCCAAGCGGTGGACCGGGCCATCCGTGTCGCGTTGGCCGCGGCGGAACGCTTCGCCTAAATCAGGGGAGGCGGCAGTACCGAGGGTAATCTCCTACCAACAGCCGGTAGGGTTCCTCGTCCTCCTCCACGGTGGGGAAGCGGCCTACCGCTTCGTAGAAGCGGTTGTCGGTGAGGTCGTCGTTGACGGTGGAGACCTCTCCGACGAGCACCGGGGCCTCGAGCGCGCGAAACTGGTGGTACTGGTAGGGCCTAAGGGTGATGGACTCCCCGGGCGCCAAGACCACCGCACCGCCCGCAGGCACGGTGCGCCAGACCCCGTCGCAGTTCACCCGCACGTCCTCTCGGGAGAAACCTTCATGCGCATCGGCCTGGTGCAAGACGACCTCGAGCTTCCCCCCGCCGCGGTTGATGATGTCCTCCGTTTTGCGCCAGTGGAAGTGGTGCAGCACGAGCTGTCCCGGTTGGCAGACCAAGATCTTCTCGCAGTAGACCTTGCCTTCGCCGCGCCCCAGCTCCTCCAGGGTCCCGTTGCGCAGGGTGAAGAGCAACACCCCCTTTTCCTCGTATGCGCCAAGGCCGAAGTCGGTGACGTCCCAGCCCAGACCCCGTTCGACGATCTCGGCCACTTCGGGACCTTTGGCAGCCCACTCCTGTGGGGTCCAGCGGGCGAAGGGGGGCAGGAAAAAGCCCATCTGGCGGATGAAGGCTTCCCCCTCGCGGATGGCACGGTTGATCTCGGAACGTTTCACAGGTCACCTCCTGACAGCACCGGGACCTGCTGGGCCATGGACTCGAGTTCCGCCCAGTCGGTAATGCCCGGCATGGCCCCCACCGCCCGTACGCACATAGCCCCGGCGGCGCTGCCCAGCTGGCCGCATTCGCAGAGCCCCCGCCCCCGCAGCCACCCGGCCAGAAACCCCGCAATGAAGGCATCCCCGGCCCCGGTGCCATCCACTGCCGGCACCGCCAGGGCGCCTAGGCGATACCGCTCCCCTCTCCGGCTGATCACCCAAGCCCCCTCCGGCCCCATCTTGAGCGCGACCACCTGCCGTACCCCCAGGGCGAAAAGCTCCTCCGCCACCGCCTTTGGCTCCCACTTCCCGGTGATGTGTCGAGCGTCGTGGATGGAGGGAAAGAAGAAGTCGCTATAGGGCAAGACCGCGTGGATCCGCTCCCAGCGCCCCGTAGCGTCCCAAACGTTGTCAAGCGAGGTAAGAAACCCCAGCTCCAAGGCCTGGGCCAGAAGCCTGGCCGCCGGAGCACCCTCTGGATCATCCATCCCCGGCAGGGCAAAGAACCCCGCCAGGTGCAGGAGCTTTGCCCCTCGAGCCCTGAGTTCCGCCAAGGGCACGTCCGCAGGGGTGAGCCGGGCGTTGGCCCCGATGGCGTGGATGAAGGTGCGCTCCCCTTCAGGGTCCACCAGGACCTGGGTGGCCGAGGTCGCGGCCTGGGGGTCACGGATCAATAGGCTTTGGGCCCCGTGCCGAGCGGCCTCGTTTGCCAGGAAGTCCCCGAAGCCATCCTGGCCCACCCGCCCGATCACCGCGCTGGAGATGCCGAAGCGGGCCAGCGCGTAGCCGGTGCTGGCTGCCGACCCTCCTGAGCACAGCAGGATCTCCTCGACCAGCTCGAGCTGGCCCCTCCCAGCGCTGCCCTGCACCGGCCGCGCCACCACATCGGCCACCACGATGCCTACGCTGACCGCTTCCAGGCCGCCCACCTTCGCCCTCACATCGAAGCCCGAATGGCCGCGATGGCCTCGGCCATATCGGGCCGCTGCCAGACGTTGCGCCCGATCACCACCCCCCGCGCCCCCATCCGTAGCCCCTCGGCGATGCGGCGGTAGAGGGCCTCGGGGTTGTCCTGCCTGGCCCCGCCCAAAAACACCGTCGGGATCTCCCAAGCTAAAATCTGCTCGAGCGCGGCCTCTCCCACCACAGGGATCTTGAGGATGTCGGCCCCTAGTTCCACGGCGATGCGCGCGGCGTGGACGATCACCCGGTCGTGCTCCTCCGCGTCCAGGGCAGACCCCATCCACAGGGGCTCGAGCATCAGGGGAAAACCGGCACGGTCGGCCTCCTCGGCGACTTGGGCGATCATGACCAGGTTCTCGCGGATCACCTGGGGGGGTAACCCCCAAGGGAACAACAGCTTGACCGCCTGAGCCCCCAGAGCTTCAGCCCGGCGCACGGTGCTCACCGGGATCTCCGCTTGGATCGCCGCTTGCACCCCGGGCTGGGTGCTCCAAAGCTGGAAATCCAGGGTCAGGGTCAGGCTCATCTCCCCCCGCTCGGCCCCGATCCGCTTGGCCAGCCCTGCCGACATCAAAGTTCCGTCCACCCCGGCTTGGCGCAGGGAGTGGAGCAGCGCTCGAGGGCGCTCGAGCCCCGGCAGGTTGCCCATGCTCAGCCCGTGGTCGATGGGGACGATGAGGGCTTTGCGTTGGGGGGGTAGGACGCGCTGAAGCCGTTGTTGCAAAGTCTCGTTCATGAGGTCTCCCCTGCTATTATCCCCAACCTTTGAGCCTTGGGTATAGCTCCTCGAAGCGAACATAGGCCGCCTCATACGGTGAAGGCTGCGGCTCAGCCACGGGTACTAAGGGCTCGGCGGGCCAATCGGGATAGGGGCCGGTGGCCATCGCGGCCAGGAGGGCTGCTCCCCGGGCCGAGGCCGCCGCAACCGAGCTGGCCCATAGCGGACGGCCCAATACGTCCGAGAGCATCTGCCGCCAGAAGGGCTCGAGCGTCCCTCCCCCGGCGAGGCGCAGGGGGGTGGCGGCGGGAATCGCCGGACCCAAGGCCTCCAACCCCTGGCGCAGGGCAAAGGCCAAGCCCTCGAGCGCCGCGCGCACCAGATGTGACCGGGTATGCCCCAGGCCCAACCCGGCCCACGCCCCCCGCGCTTGGGGGTCCAGGTGGGGGGTGCGCTCCCCGGTCAGGTAGGGCAGAAAGGTCAGGCCCTCGCAGCCGGGAGGAACCCTTTGGGCTTCGGCGTAGGCCGTAGCCCAGTCCAGCCCGAGCACACCCAGCACCCACTCCAGCGCGATCCCTGCGTTCTGCATGGCGGCCAGGGCGTACCAGCGGCCCGGCTGGGCCGCCCGGTAGAGATGGGTGCGCAAAGTGGGGTCGATCCGGGCCTCCTCGAGCACCACCGCGATCTGGGCCCCCGAGCCCACGGTGAGCTGCGCCTCGCCGGGGGCCAGGCCGCTGCCCAACAGCGCCGCCGCGGTATCGGCAGCCCCCGCCGCGACGGGAATCCCCGCCGAAAGCCCCAGGTGGGCGGCGGCCTCCTCGGTCAGACACCCCGCCACCGAGGCCGAGGGTACGAGGGGAGCCAGCCAGTCCTGCCGCAAATCCAGCTCCTCGAGCAGGGCGTGAAACCACCCATCCGCCTCGAGGTCGTACATGAGCGTCGCCGAGGCGTCCGAGGGCTCGGCCCGGGCCTCCCCGGTGAGCCGCAGGCGCAGCCAGTCCTTGGGCTGCAAGGCCCAGCGCGCCCGCCGGTAGACCTCGGGCTCGTGGCGCCTGAGCCATAACAGGCTCGGCCCGGCCATCCCCACCGCAGGGGGGTTGGCGAGCCGGCGGCGGAACTCCGCCGGAAGGCGGCGGTAGAGTTCGAGCTCTGCTCCCGAACGCCCATCCGCCCAGAGGATTGCCGGACGAAGCGGGGCGCCATCCGCCTGGCACAACACCACCCCGTGCATCTGCCCGGAAAGGCCTATGGCCTGTACCCGAGCAGGGTCAGGCACCGCTTTTCGCACCGCCTCTCCTGCTGCACTCCACCAGGCTTGGGGGTCGGACTCAGCCCAACCGGGGCGGGGGGAGCGCACCGGGTAAGCCCGGCTAGCCTCCCCGCGCACCCGCCCCGCCTCGTCCAGCAAAAGCACCTTGAGCGAGCCGGTGCCCAGATCGAGGCCGAGGAACATGCCCTGATTCTACCCCCGGTCGGTTACCCGACCCGCACCCGCACGGTGTGATACCCGGTCGCGCCATCCGGCAGGGGTTCGCGGCGGGTGGCCTCCTGAACTTTCTCGCCCACCTCCACCGCCCGCACCTGCAAGGCGCGATCCTCAGGCACAGGGCGAACCAAGCGACCCCGGCCCCACCCAGCGAGCCCGAGCAGGGCGGTGTAGATCAGCCCAGCCAGCCAACCGCCCAAAAGAGCGTACAGGGCAAACCCCAAGACCAAAGCCGCCCACCCCCAGCGGCGGAAGGCCCAGAGCAAAAAGGGGTGTAACGCCAGCCACACCCCCACCGCGCCCACGAAGGCCAGGTCCTTGGCCAGCTCGCCGTAGCCAAGAACCCGGTGAACCAGGTTGAACACGGCGGGTACTCCCAGCCAGAAGGTCATCTGGGCGTAAAGGTTGAGCAAAGGGTAGCTCAGGCCCCACCGGTAAAACAAAAACCCCATCCCGGCCAACCCCACCCCAACCAACACACCCCAGCCCACGTCACCCCGGCGCATGCCTCACCCCGCGGAACTCGAGATTAAGGCCATCCTAGGGCGTGCAGGCAACGCCAAAAGTAAGGGTATAGCCTTTACCGCCAGGCCGCTCGAGCCCCGAAAACGCCTATCGCCTGACCACCTCGGCATCGGCGGGTCGTTTGCGCAGGGCGCTGGCGGTCAGGTTGGTGCGCTTGAAGCTGCGGAGGTTGAGTTCGGCCAACACCTTGTTCGAAGAGTCCAAGAGGCGGATCGAGAGGGGGCGGGGGTCGCTTTTGAGCACCACAAGCTCGATCTGGGCAAACCCCAGCGAGTTGTCCTTGGGGGTCCCGGCGATGCGCCAGGCCGGGCCATCCGGAGTGTTCACCTCTACGGGGGGCCGCAGGTTGAGGCGGCCGGTGAGTTCCTCGAGATCCCCGAGGGAGCTGAGGTTAACCCCCAGGCCCTCCACCTTGGCCTTAGCGCGCGGTTGGATGATGACCTGATTGGTAAGGAACAAATAGTTCCACACCTCCTTGTCGTCGATCACCACGAAGTTCCCCTCGAGGCTCGCCGGCTTGTTGAACTCCACCCGGGCCACCCGGTTGGCCCCCGGCACTACCTGTAGCCTCAGTTCGGCATCCTGGGTGGAGCCGTCGGGGGTTTGTACCTTACCGGTAAGGATGGCCTCCCAGGGAGATTTCTCCAGGTTGGCCTGTACCTGTTTGACGATATCCGCAGCACTCTGGGCAAAAACCAAGCTGGCCCAGATCATCGCCGCCACGGCAAGAAACCGCCTCGGGTTGAGCGTTTGGCATTTAGCGTTCGGCATCATTCTCCTCTCCAAACTCGAGCGTGTAGCGTAACCAGCCGAAGATCCCGGTATCGACCCCGTATCCAGCGTCGGCCCGCCAGGGGCCTCCCTCCACCCCCAGGCTAGCCGCCCAGGGGTAGGAAAGCGTGAGGTGGGTCTTAAGTTCCTCCGTAAAGAGGGCCGCTTCTAAGCGGTTGTACCACCCCAGCCGCAAGCTTAGATCAAGCACAGCACCGCCCAGCTCGCCACGCCAACCCGCCAGGCCATAAGGCCCGCCCCGGTAGCCGAGGCCCAAGGTCCAGGTAGTCTCGGCGCGGGTGGTGTAGCTGGCCTCGCCGTATAAGAACGGATTGGCATAACCCACGGTCAGGCCCAGGGTTTCCCGTCCGGAAAGCCGATAGCGCCCGAAAAACCTTACATTCAACCCGGAGAGGTTCGCTTCGCCGTAATCGCCCACCCAGAGGTTTTGCCGAGGCGCCGAGGCATAACCCAGGCTGGCGTCCAGCCCCACCGGCCCCAAAGCCCCCCGAGCAAACCCCTCCACCGCCCAGCCTGCTATCCCCAAGCTACCGCGCAAGCCATAACCGATCCGCCCCATGGGGCCGAGTTCGACCGCGCCCTCCGCCGAGAGCCCGATGGCCGCCCACTGGGCCCGCAGCCCAAGGATGAAATCACCCGCCGACAAGGTTCCCTCGAAGGTCGGTGTCAGGTACCCCGAACGCCCGTACACCCCGAAAGTGAAGGATTGCGCGAAGGCTGGCGTAGCCAGCAGCAATAGACCCCACGCGATGCGCAATAGGCCACGGCAAGCCGTACGTCGTACGTCATACGACATGCCCGCGTTCAGCGTTCGGCTTGGCATCTCGCTCCCTTAAGCCACCCGTCGCTGGCCAGACCGAGCACGGCGGTGCCGAAGATGACGAGCGCGCCCAGATCCAGCCACAGGGTCTCGAGGATGCCGGGGAGCGTAATTGGGCTGCACGTACGACATGCTACCCGTGCGACCCTTCGCGACAAGGCACCGAGAACCCAAAGGCAATTCAGGCTGTCATTTCACCCAGTCCATCAGGGCAGGCGGGGTGAAGGTCGAGGTGAGTTCCACTGGCCGGTGGGTGCGGGCGGACTGGTCGGTGGCCTCGAGGATCTCCACCACGTGCGCGGCGTGCTCCCCGGTGACCCGCGAGGGCCTGCCGGTTTGGATAGCCTGGGCATAGTCCACCAAACCCCGGGCCCAGTCAATTCCCACCTCGCTGGAACGCAAGGGCGGGATGGGCGCATAGGGCTGGTTGAAATCGGCGTACTCGAGCGGGCTATTGGCCACAAACCAGCTGTGCAGGCGCAAAGAGCCCAAGTCTCCGTGAAACTCGATTCCCTCGCCCTGGAGGGTCTGGCCGGAGACGTAGAAGTTGGCGGTGAGCCGCACCAAGGGGCCTGGCTCAAACTCGAGGTTGACCACGTAAAAATCGGGGGCCTCGACGGTGAAGGGGTGCCCCTCCTTGGTAAGGCGGTGAGGGTACAGGGTCGCAGCGAAAGCACTGAGCCGCTTGGCTGGACCAAACAACGCGGTGAGCAACGCCAGCGGATATACCCCCACGTCGAGCATCGGCCCCACTGCGTAGAAGGGGGCCGGGTTGGGGTGCCAGGACTCGATGCGCCCGTGGTTGACCTCCGCATAGACCACCCGCACATCCCCGAGTTTGCCGTCCCGTACGATTTTCATCGCGGTTTGCTGGGCCTCTCCCAAGAAGGTGATGGGGGCACAGGCCAAGCGTAAGCCCTTGGCCTTGGCGAGATCGACCAGCTCTTGTGCCTCACGGTAGGTGAGCGCTAGGGGCTTCTCGGAGTAAACGTGCTTTCCCGCCTCGAGCCCGGCCTTGACCACCCGGTAGTGGGCGTCGAAGATGGTCAGGTTGACCACGGCCTCCACCTCAGGATCGGCCAAAAGCGCCTCGAGCGACGCATAGGCCTTTCCCCCGTGCTGGGCGGCGAAGGCCTGAGCCCGCGCGGCGTCTACGTCGTAAAAGCCGATCAGCTCGAGTTCGGGGTGCTTCTTGATGTCCTGGCTGTACGGCCCAGCGATGTTGCCGCAGCCGACGATGGCGAGTTTGAGGGGCATGGGTTCTCCTTGAGGGATGGCCGATAGCGCTGTTATTCGCGGTCAGCTATCGGCCCCGGGTTGCCTTCGCAGCGAGCCAGCCCTCGAGCATGGCCCGGCTGGCCTTGATGTCCTCGGTGGGGTCGCCCTGTTCGGGCTCGTGCTCGATGCCGAGGGGGCCGGTATAACCGATCTCCTGTAGAGCCCGCACACAGCCTTCGATGTCGGCTACCCCATGCCCGAAGCGGCAAGTCTGGTGGGTTCCGGCGGAGCGTACATCCTTGAGGTGAACGGTGAGGATATGGCCGCTAAGCTCGCGCAGGGCCTGGGGGGCGGAGTACGCCTGGGTAGCCCACCAACCGGTGTCGGGGGCCGCCCCCAGGTGTCCTTCTGCCCCATCCCCGATGAGCTCCAACACTTCGGCGGGAGTCTTCTCGGGGTGGTTCTCGATGCCCAACCTAACCCCGTAGTGCTGGAGGATCGCCACCGCTTCCTTGCGCTGCTCCTTGAGGAGAGGGGCTCCCCCGGCGATCAGCGAGACCCCCATCGCTCGAGCCAGCTTGCAGGTGCCCTCGAGCCCCTGCAACGAGCCTACCCAGGTGGCGAAGCTCAGCACCTCCAGCCCATGCCGAGCGAGGGAGTCCTTGGCGATGGCGACGTGCTCGGGCGTAGCCCAGGTCCAGTTCAGATGCGCTCCCCACAGATCAATCGCGTCAAACCCCATCTGACGAATCTCTGCCAGCATCCTATCCAGCCGCTCGCCAAAGGTTTCGACCGGCCGGAAGTAGTCCTGGGTGGCGGCATCGCCTTGCATCCAGCCTTCAGTCATGTGGTAGCCGATCTGCCGTGCCACAAAGTTGGCGGTGATAAAAGAAATCCGATTCATCTCTAGTCCTCCAGGAGCCTGCGCCCCGCCTCTCCAACCGCCGATTACCTTCGCTTTTCGGTGTTTGTTTCCTCCTCTCTCGCGACCCAGCCAGGGCGATGCCCCTCCCCGGCTTGGCGCTATATTGACAGTTTTTGGTTAAGCGCTTAACTTAACGCTAAACATCATACCAGGTTATCCTTCCGCGAAAAGAGCGAGGCCATGAGAAAGGAAGTGCGGGTCACACTGAAGGACGTTGCCAAGCTAGCAGGGGTTTCTGCGGTGACGGTCTCCAATGTAATTAACCACCGGCCTAATGTCTCCGAGGCTACCCGAGCTCGGGTGCAAGAAGCCATCCAACGCACCGGCTACACCGTCAACCTGGCGGCCCGAGGCCTGGCCGGAGGGCGTACCAACACCGTGGGCATGTTGGTGCCCGATCTATCCACGCAATACATGGGAGAGATCGTGCGAGGAGCTGGCGACGAAGTGCGCCGCTCGGGGATGGAGATGCTCATCTCCACCGCCTCCGACATCACCCGAGAGCGCCATCAAGTGGCTTTCCTCCAAGGCATCACCGACGGGTTGCTGCTGCTGCTGCCCCGTACTCCCGACGAGATGCTGGTGGTGCTCGAACAAGCTGGGATTCCGGTAGTGGTGATTGACCACCGGGGGAGCAAAATCATGCTGCCCTCGGTGGACGTGGACAACTACAGCGGAGCCCGGCTGGCAGTGGAGCACTTGCTGGCCCTGGGCCACCGGCGCATCGGCTTGGTCAGCGGCCCTACAGGCTATGGGGCCTCCTCGGCGCGCTTGCGGGGCTACAAAGAAGCCCTGCTGGCTGCGGGTCTTCCTTTCGATAAGACCCTGGTGGTGCCGGGCGACTTTTTGCAACCCAGCGGCTTCAGTGCAGGGAAAAAACTCCTCTCCCTACGTGAGCCCCCCACGGCTATCTTTGCGGCCAACGACCTGATGGCTTTCGGAGTAATGGAGGCCATCAAAGAGCGGGGCCTGCGGGTGCCCCAGGACATCTCGGTGATCGGCTTTGACGACATCCCGATGGCCAGCCAGGTCTACCCGCCCCTCACCACCATCCGACAGCCCCTCTACCAGATGGGGGTGGCCGCGGCCCGAATGTTGATCGCCATGCTACGGGGGGTCACCCCTCCCTCCAGCCGCATCACCTTGCCCACCGAGTTGGTGGAGCGGGCCAGCACGGCCCGGCCTCTCCGGCGTTCCCATCGCCTCGTCAAGGGAAAGGAGGTGGTACACGAGCCGAGCTGAGCCGGTTTTACCGCAACCCTTCGAGTTCCACAATCATCCAAATAGGTCTGTGTGCTTCTAAGAAATGAGGTTGGCATGAGGATAAACCAACGCGGTTTCACGATCTTGTTGGGGGCTTTGGTGGTGGTTCTCGCCGCCTTGGCTCCGGCACAGCAGCTTCCTCGCAAGGAAACTCTCTACATCGGGGGTTTCCAATGGGGCCCACCCACTAACTTCAACCCCATCGCCTCCGGCCCGGCTTGGCCGATGGGTCAGACCTTCGGTACTCAGTACGTCTACGAAACCTTGTTCGTCTATAACTTGCTCACCGGCAACCTGGACCCACAGCTTGCGGCTAAGCTCGATGTCAAGGGCAACGTGTTCACCATTACCCTGCAAAACGGTACCCGGTGGCAAGATGGCCAGCCCTTGACCAGCGCTGACGTGGTCTACACCTTCGATCTCGCCAAGCGCCAGCAAGTGAGCTACGCGCCCTTTTGAGACTATGTCTCTAGCATCAGCGCGCCCAATGCCAAAACTGTGGTCATCAACCTCAACCCCAAAAAGCTCAATCCGGGTTTGGTGCGGCAGTATCTGGCAACCGTGGTGGTGCTGCCGCAACATATCTGGAGCGGGCTCGAGAAAAGCGAGAAGTCACTTCTACAGTACGCCAACATGAAACCTGTAGGCTCGGGCCCCTACACCCTCAAAGAAGCCAACAACGAGCGCGTGGTGTTGCAGCGCTTTGACAACTACTGGGGCAAGGCCATCTGGGGCCTCCCGGCACCCAAATACATCGTCCACCCCATCTTCAAGTCCAACGACGCCGGAAACCTGGCCCTCGAGCAAGGCCAGCTCGACATCTCGCAGCAGTTCGCCCCCGAGATCTGGAAGATGTGGGAGCAGAAGAAGCTGCCCGTCTCGACTTGGTTCAAACAGCCCCCCTACCACATCCCCGGCTCGATCCCGATCATGTTCATTAACGTGAACAAGAAAGGGCTGGATAACCCCAAGGTACGCCGGGCTATCGCCTACGCCATCAACTACCCGCTCATCGTCCAGACCGCCATGTCCAGTTACTCGGTGCCGGCCAACTCGAGCCTAATCATCCCGGATGGCGGAGAGAAGAAGTTCTACAACGCCGACTTGGTCAAGCAGTACGGCTGGAGCTTCGATCCGCAAAAGGCGGTGGACATCCTCGAGAAAGACCTAGGCGCCAAGAAGGGCTCGGATGGCATCTACGTGCTGCCTGACGGCACCCGCTTAGGCCCTTGGAAGGTGCAGTGCCCCTTCGGCTGGACCGACTGGAACCAGGCTTTGGAGATTGTGGCCTCGAGCGCCAAGGCCGTGGGCATCGACATCAAGACCGACTTCCCCGAGTTCCCGGTGGCCAACCAGAACATGGCCAACGGCACCTTCGATCTAGCCTTGTGGTATGTAGCCTCGGTCGGCCCGGCCAGTCCCTGGCTGCGTTTTCGTGACGTAATGGACGGGCGCGATGTGCCCCCGGTGGGTCAGACCGCTTTCTGGGGGTACAACCGTTACAACAATCCTAAGGTCGGTGAATTGCTCGACCAAGCGGCCGCGGCCGAAAGCGAAGCCGAGCAGAAGAAGATCTTCGGCGAGTTGGACAAGATCTTCATGACCGACATCCCGGCCATCCCGCTGATGTACCGGCCCCTGGAGTTCTACGAGTTCAATGAGAGCGTCTGGAGCGGCTTTGCCAGCGCTGCCAATCCCAAGGCCCCGCCGATGTTTACCGGTGCGGGCATTCGCATGTTGTACAACATCCGGCCCAAATAGGAGCGGGTGGGGGCATCTGCCCCCACCCCCGGCCAAGGCTCGCTCGGATACGCTGCTTGCTTTGGCTAGACCCCAAAAATGCCTTGTTGTACGGTGGGGTTACCTAAAAGGGCGGATTTGCGCAAGGGCCTGCGGATATGAACACCTTTCAGCGCTACATCCTGAACAAGCTGCTGTGGTATTTGGCAGCGTTTTTGCTGGCGGCCTCGCTAAACTTCTTCCTACCCCGACTAATTCCTGGCAACCCGGTGGACGCTATCGTAGCCAAAATGGCCCAAGGTGGAGCCGCCGAGGGCGAAGCTAGGCGTCGCACTTACGAGACTTACATGAAGGAGTTTGGCCTAGATAAACCGCTGCTGGTACAATTTGGCACCTATTTGGCCAATCTCGCTCGAGGGGATCTGGGCACCTCCTTTGGCAACTACCCGGCCAAGGTCAACGACTTGATCGCTGCCTCGCTCCCTTGGACCATCGCTTTGCAACTTCCGGCCATTCTGGTGGGCTGGATTTTGGGCAATCTCTTGGGGGTGTTGGCCGCCTACAAAGGCGGAGCTTTCGACCGCTGGGCCTTTGTGGGATCGCTGGTGTTCTCTAACTTGCCCTATTACTGCTTGGCCGTATTGCTTTTGTACCTTTTCTCGGTGGCCATCCCGATTTTCCCTTCATTCGGCGGCTATAACCCCGGCAGCACTCCCAACCTCAGCTTGAGCTTCATCCTCGACGTGCTACGCCACTATACCCTGCCCTTTTTGTCGTTGGTGCTGGTGCTCATCGGCGGGCAGGCGGTGGGAATGCGATCGATGGCGATCTACGAGCTTTCCGCCGACTATGTGAGCTACATGCGCAGCCTGGGGGTAGGAGACCGCCGCATCGTGGGAAGCATCTTCCGCAATGCCATGCTGCCGCAGATCACCGGTCTAGCCTTAGCCATCGGTTCATTGGTAGGCGGCGCCCTGCTCACCGAGGTGGTGTTCTCCTACCCCGGCCTCGGCTCAACCCTCTTTACCGCGATTCGGCAAAACGACTACCCGGTGATTCAAGGCATCACCATTTTGGTCACGGTGGCGGTGCTGACGGCAAACTTCCTGATCGATATCGGTTACGGCCTGATTGATCCGCGCATTCGCTCGGCGCAACGGGGAGAAAGATGAAACCCCTCCTCCAAGCTGCTTGGACCTAGGCTCGAGGAACAGCACAAGAGGGAATCTATGAACCCTTTTTTACGCCAACTCCTAGGCAATGGCCGCTTCCGCTTTAGCGCGATCCTGATGCTCCTGATCGTGGGGTTCGCCATCATCGGCCCGCTGCTCAACCGGCGCAATCCCCTATTCGCCGTGGGCGGACGCTACGATCCCCCCTCTAGCAAAGCCCTCTTGGGTACCGATGTGATTGGCAACGACGTATTCTTGCAGCTCATGCACGGAGTAGGAACCTCGCTCGAGATCGGCCTGATCGCCGGAGCCGTCGCCACCCTGATAGGCGTAACCATCGGTACGCTGGCCGGTTTTCTAGGCGGGTTCGTGGACGAAGCTTTGATGGGGCTCACCAACGTGATCATCACCATTCCCACCATCGTGATCCTCATCCTCTTGTCGGTAGCGGTGGAGTCGCGCTCGCTGATAACGATGGGGCTCATCATCGGGGTGACCAGCTGGCCCTGGACGGCTCGAGCGGTGCGGGCGCAAACCGCTTCTCTGCGCACCCGTGAACACGTGGATGTAGCTCGACTTTCAGGCGCGGGGATCGGTTCGATCATCCTGTGGGAGATCTTGCCTTACATGTTCAGCTACATATTCATGGCCTTCGTTCTGCAACTCGCTAGCGGTATCCTCAACGAGGCCGCCCTGAGCCTACTGGGACTCGGACCGGACAACACCATAAGCCTGGGGAAAATGCTCCAGTTTGCCATCCAGGGTGAGGCGGTGCGCACCGGAGCCTACTGGGCCTTTCTACCGCCTACTATCCTGCTGGCCTTGATCTCCTTTGGGTTGTTGCTGATGCAGTCGAGCATGGATGAGGTGTTCAATCCCCGGCTGAGGAGAGCTTGAGATGGCCGAAGTTCGCTTGAACAACCAGGAGACGCGGGATCCGGCCGAACTCCTGAAGATCCGAGATATACGGGCCGCCTACGCGGTAGGAGGACGTGTGGTGCAGGCAGTGGACGGGGTTTCGCTCACGCTGCGGCGGGGCGAGGTGCTGGGCTTGGCGGGAGAATCAGGCTGTGGAAAATCCACGCTAGCGGCAATCTTGGCGCTTTCAGCACGCCCTCCGCTATACGTACAAAGCGGGCAGATGGAACTCGAGGGCAAAACCCTCGACCTTACCCAAGACGCCCGGCTGCCCCGCGAATTCCGGGGCAAGCTCATCTCGGTGCTGCCTCAAGGGGCGATGAATTCGCTGAACCCCACCGCCCGGGTGCGCGATTTTGCCTTCGATGTCTTACGCGCCCACCACCCCCAGATCACCCGCCAGGAAGCCCATGAGCGAACCGCCGAACGCCTTGAACAGTTAGGCCTTCCCGCACGGATCATGCAGAGCTACCCACACCAGCTTTCCGGCGGGATGAAACAGCGGGTGGTGACGGTAATCTCAACCCTCCTGAATCCCACCGTGCTGATCGCCGACGAGCCCACTTCGGCCTTGGATGTCTCGAGCCAGAAAGCCGTGGTGGGGCTCTTGGATACCCTCTTGGAACGCGGGGTGATTCAAAGTATCGTCTTTATCTCCCACGACCTGCCGCTGTTGCGCGAGATTGCCGACCGCATCGCCATCATGTACGCAGGGAAAATCGTCGAGATCGGAAATAACCAGGAAATCCTTCATACCCCGCGCCACCCCTACACCCAAGCCCTAATCGACTCGGTTCTGGTGCCCGAACCTTACGTGCGCCAAAAGCGCATCGAGGGGATCCCAGGCTACCCGCCCGACCTGCGCACCCCACCCAGCGGCTGCCGCTTTCACCCCCGTTGCAAATACGCCCTGCTCAAATGCAGTCAGCTCGAGCCCCCCGGGTT
This sequence comes from Meiothermus sp. Pnk-1, assembly GCF_003226535.1. Lineage (NCBI taxonomy): Bacteria > Thermotogati > Deinococcota > Deinococci > Thermales > Thermaceae > Meiothermus > Meiothermus sp. Pnk-1. The sequence goes on from NZ_QKOB01000006.1 coordinate 320,902, forward strand.
TGGTAAACCCGAACACTTCGCAGCTTGCTGGCTGCTAGGAGAGAAGGTGACGTCGTGACCCCGGCGCCCTTGGTCAAACCCGTGGGAACAGATCTCCTCGAGGTTTCTCGCCTCACCCGCAACTTCGGCTTCGGTAAGAATCAACTCGCGGCGGTTAAAGGAGTTTCCTTCAGCTTGAAACCCGGCGAAATCGTGGCGGTGGTGGGCGAGAGCGGGTCGGGCAAATCCACGCTAGCCCGGCTGTTGCTGCGCCTACTGCGGCCAAGCTCAGGGCACATCTTCTTCGCTGGGAAAGATATAAGCAGCGTCTCCACAGCGGATTACTGGCAGCAGGTGCAGGCCGTTTTTCAAGACCCCTACGCCTGTTTCAATCAGTTCTACACTGTGCAGCGGGTGCTGAGGAACGCCCTACGGCTGCTGGATCAGCGAATATCCCCCGATCAGCGGCAAGAAAAGATGAAGGGGGCCCTCGAGGCCGTGGGGTTAAAAGCAGATGAAATCCTCGGTAAGTGGCCCCATCAGCTCTCGGGCGGGCAGCGCCAGCGGGTGATGCTGGCCAGGGCCCTGATGCTCCGGCCCAAACTGCTCATCGCCGATGAGCCGACTTCCGCGCTCGACGCGAGCTTGCGGGTGAGCGTGCTCAACCTCTTGCAAGACCTCCGCCAACAGTACGGTATGGGTATCGTATTCATCACCCACGACATCGGGCAGGCCTACTACCTCTGTGACCGGATGCTGGTGATGTACCAAGGGGAGTTGGTCGAGCAAGGCCCAGTGGAGGAAGTGGTGCAACAGCCTAAGCATCCCTACACCCAACGGCTACTGGCGGACGTGCCGAAGCTGCACTAGAAGGTCGCTCGATCGACTCGCTGTGCTCCGCGGTAGGTTTGTTGTGGAAAGCTCTAACGGAGAGTTTATGTCTGAACGAATCGAAGAACTGATCTCGCAGATGACCCTCGAGGAAAAAGCCGCCCTCTGCACCGGAGCCGGTCCTTGGAGCACAACCCCCATCCCCCGCCTAGGCATCCCCCAGTTGACCGTCTCGGATGGGCCGCACGGGGTGCGGCGGGTGGCCAACCCGAACGAGATAGCCTCTCCGAGCCTGCCCGCCACCTGTTTCCCCACGGCTTCGTGCCTGGCCGCGACGTGGAATACCGATCTGGTGCGCGCGGTGGGAAAGGCGATCGGAGAGGAAGCTCGAGCGCTCGGGGTAGACGTGGTACTCGGCCCCGGCAACAACATGAAGCGCACCCCCTTGTGTGGGCGCAACTTTGAATATTTTTCGGAAGATCCTTACCTCTCGGGTGAGCTCGCCGCCAGCTACATCCAGGGCGTACAGAGCGAAGGCGTGGGCACTTCCCTCAAGCATTACGCGGTCAATAATCAGGAGTTTCAGCGCTTTAGCATCAGCGCCGAGGTAGACGAGCGCACCTTGCGCGAAATCTACCTGTCCGCCTTCGAACGCGCCGTCAAGAAAGCCCATCCCTGGACAGTGATGTGTTCGTACAACAAGGTCAACGGCACCCATGCCTCTGAGCATTCCCTACTGCTCACGGAAATTCTCAAGGGAGAGTGGGGTTTCGAGGGGTTGGTGGTCTCAGACTGGGGCGCCGTGCACGACCGAGTGGCTTCCTTGCAAGCCGGGCTCGACCTCGAGATGCCCGGCCCCAAGCCGCGCCATACCCAAGCCGTAATCGCGGCGGTACGCAGCGGAAAGCTGGCGGAGTCCAAGCTCAACGAGGCGGTACGGCGCATTTTGCGGATTGTCTTCAAGGCCGCTGAGACCCCTAAAGGAGGCACCTTCGATGTAGAAGCCCACCACGCCCTGGCCCGGAAAGCCGCTGCAGAGGGCATGGTGTTGCTCAAGAACAAGGGTCTGCTGCCCCTGCGGAATCCTAGGCGCATCGCAGTGATCGGCCGTTCGGCCCTGCACCCCCAGTTCCAAGGCGGGGGCAGCTCTAACGTAAACCCCACTCGGGTAGACATCCCTCTGGAGGAGCTGCGTAGGGCAGCTACGGGCGCGGTGATCACCTTTAGTGAAGGCTATCCGTTGGGTCTTGATGAAGATCCCGCCCTCATCGAGGAGGCGGTGATCCAAGCCCAGCAAGCCGAGGTCGCGCTGATCTTTGCGGCCCTGCCCCCTGCGGTGGAGTCGGAGGGCTATGACCGTCCCTATCTGGGCCTCACCCCTCAGCAAGTAGCCCTCATCCAAGCTGTGAGCCGGGCCCAACCCCACACTGCGGTGATACTCAACACCGGCTCGGCGGTAGAGATGAGCTCGTGGATCGAAGGGGTGGAGGCGGTGCTACAAGGGTGGCTGATGGGCCAGGCCGGAGCTGGAGCCATCGCCGATATCCTCTTTGGCCGCATCAACCCCTCCGGCAAGCTGGCAGAGACTTTTCCCCTGCGCCTGCAGGACACCCCAGCCTACCTCAATTTTCCTGGCGAGAACGGCCAGGTACGTTACGGAGAGGGCTTGTTCATCGGCTACCGCTACTACGATGCCAAGGAAATCCCGGTGCTCTTTCCCTTCGGCCATGGCCTCTCCTACACCACCTTCGAATACCGCGACCTTCGGGTCTCCGCCGAAACCTTCAAGGACATCGAGGGCCTTGGCGTCTCGTTCGAAGTGGGCAACACCGGTCAGGTAGCAGGTCAAGAGGTGGTGCAAATCTACGTGCGTGACGTGAAATCCAAGCTGATACGCCCGCCGAAAGAGCTCAAGGGGTTCGCCAAGCTCGAGCTACAGCCCGGCGAGACCCAGACGGTGAGCGTGATGCTAGACTTCCGCGCCTTCGCCTACTACCACCCCGGCTACAGGCGCTGGATCACCGAAGACGGGGAGTTTGAAATCTTAGTGGGGGCTTCGGCAGCAGATATCCGCCTTCGCAAGACGGTAGTGCTAGAATCCACGCTTGACCTTCCCTCGCTCCTCAATCTCGAGTCCACCCCGCGCGAATGGCTCGAGGACAAGCGAGGACGCGCAGTGCTCGAGCCGATGCTCAATGACCTCGTGCGGCAAATGGGGGCAGCGATGGGAACCGGTGAACAGGCCATCGGGATGGATATGATGGGATTTATCCTCGACACCCCTTTGCGCAGCGTGCTGGGGTTTCAGGAGAGCCTCCTGCCCACTTCCGCTGAAGAGATCGTACAGGCGCTGCTTGCACGGGTGCGGGGCTAAAGCTTACCCCTCGAGCCCGATGGGCTCGAGGGGATTGCTGGCGGGCCCGAGAGGATTCGAACCCCTGGCCTACTGATCCGTAGTCAGTCGCTCTATCCAGCTGAGCTACGGGCCCTAGCTTTACGCTCGCTCGAGCGCGTCCTGTAAGATAGCACAGCCCCCGAAGGCTGTCAATAACGACCTTGTTGGTCGGCTCCAGCCTATACTGGGCTCAATGCAACCCTTTACCCCAAGCTGGTACACGGTCTTAGCCTCTTACTGGTTTGCCACTAGCTTCAAATGGGCCGCCGTCCTTTTGGCCTTGCTCCCGGAACGGGTAGCGCAACTGGTAGCTAACGAGCAAAAGGCTGGAGCCCTGGGCCTTTTGTTCGCCACCGGCGCAGTGATGGCTTTGATTGGCCCTCCACTGACGGGCTACTTTTCCGACCGCTTTGGGCGACGGATGCCTTTTCTGGCCATCGGGGCCGTGCTCACCGCCGTGGCTTTGGTCTGGATGGCCCACGCCCCTAGCTACGCAGTGCTGTTTGCGGCCTACATCCTCTTGCAGATCGCCGATGACCTTGGCACCGGCCCCTACTCAGCCCTGATCCCTGATCTGGTGCCCCGCTCCAAGCGGGGGACCGCCTCGGGGTACTTGGGAACCATGCAGATGGTCGGAAACATCGTGGCAGCGGTGCTGATTTTCTCTTTACCCAGCATCGCCGGGCAGTTTTACGTGCTGGCTGGGGTCAATTTGCTCGCAGCGCTGCTCATTTTGCGGACGATCCAGGAAGTGCCTGGGCTACGCCAGCGGCAGCTCGGCTTCGTGCAGAGCATGCTAGCCCCCTGGAGAAACCCCGATTTCCGCTGGGTGTGGGCCACCCGTTTCTTCGCCATGCTAGGCCAGTACAGTGTGCAGACCTACTTGCTGTACTACCTGAGCGACGTGGTCCGCACCTTCGACGCCTTCGGTTTGCGCCTCGCCGACGCAACCCAAGCGGTAGGGGTATTGGGGCTGATGATCTTCGTGGGGGGGGCGCTCTCGGCCGTCTACGCCGGGCGTCGCTCGGACCAACTGGGGCGCAAACGCCCGATCTACATCTCGGGGGTTGGGCTATCGTTGGTGGTGTTGCCGATTCTGCTCTTGCCCCGTTTTGATCTGCTGGTGGTGTTGGCCCTGGTCTTCGGGGTGTTTTTCGGCGTCTATCTAGCGGTGGACTGGGCCCTGGTCGCGGATGTGCTTCCCGATCCCGAGGGCTACGCCACCGACATGGGGCTATGGCAGACTTCCATCGTGCTGCCCCAGGTCATCGCGGGGAGCTTCGGCGGGCTGATTGACCGGGCCAACCAAGCCTCGGCAGGCTCGGGGTATACCTTGGTCTTCCTGATGGCGGCAGGGTTTTTTCTGCTGGGAACGCTTCTGGTGCGGCAGATTCGCGGGGCCCGTTAACTTGCTCTTGCCGAGAGAACCTCGTTCGCATTGACGAGGACAATACCGTCCTATACGATGATCGGGTCAGTTTAAGGGAGGTCGCATGAGGTTCTTGCTGGGTATCTCACGGGCCATCGACGCACTTAGCCTGGGCGTCAACAAAGCGGTCATCTGGTTGGTTTTGCTGGCGACTTTGGTCTCGGCGGGCAATGCCCTGGTGCGCTACGCGCTGCACAGCAGTTCAAACGCCTGGCTCGAGCTGCAATGGATCATGTTCGGGGCCATCTTCCTGCTGGGGGCCAGCTACACCTTGATGAAGAATGGGCACGTCCGGGTGGACGTGCTCTATGGCAAGTACCCCCCCAAGGTCAAGCTCTGGGTGGATTTGCTGGGAACGCTTTTCTTTCTGATCCCTACCGCGGTGGTGATCTTTCTGACCTCGCTGCCTTGGGTAGCCAACTCCATCAGCACCCGGGAAATGTCGCCGGACGCCGGAGGGCTGCCCTACTGGCCGATCAAGCTCATGATCCCTGTAGCCATCGTTCTGCTGATCCTACAGGCCATCTCCGAGGTCATAAAGCGTTTGGCCATGCTCACCGGTCACCTGGAAATTCCCGAGTACGTGACCGAAGAGGAAGCCGAAGTGGAAGAGGTCAAAGCCATTGTGGCCCAAGGTGACCCGAAGGAGGAGAGACCGTGAGCTTCGAGGTAATGGCCCCGCTGATGTTCGTGGGCTTGATCGTCTTTTTGCTCTTAGGGTACCCGGTGGCCTTCTCGCTGGGGGCGGTGGGCTTGCTATTCGGCTGGATTGGGGTGCACTACGACTTCATCCAGCCGGTGTTCTTGCAAAACATCCCCCTGCGCATCTTCGATACTTTGAAAAACCAGACCCTGCTGGCCGTCCCCTTCTTCACCTTCATGGGCTTGATCCTCGAGCGCAGCGGTATGGCCGAGGACTTGCTGGACACGATCGGACAGCTGTTCGGACGGCTGCGCGGCGGGATCGCCTATGCCGTGATCTTGGTAGGCGCCTTGCTGGGGGCTACGACCGGCGTGGTGGCGGCCTCGGTGATTGCGATGGGGCTCATCTCGCTACCGGTGATGCTGCGCTATGGCTACTCCCCGCGGGTCGCCTCGGGGGTGATCGCGGCCTCGGGCACCCTAGCCCAGATCGTCCCCCCCAGCCTGGTCCTCATCGTCATGGCGGATCAGCTCGGCGTGAGCGTAGGCGACATGTACCGTGGGGCCTTGGTTCCCAGCCTTATCCTCACCGGGCTCTATCTGGTCTATGTAATCTTAGTCAGCCTGTTCAACCCCAAAGCGGTGCCCGGCTTGCCCGAGGAGGCTCGCACCCACCGCGGAGTCCAGTTGGCCGTGCGGGTGCTTACGGTCATGATTCCGCCCTTAGTGCTCATCTTTTTGGTGCTGGGCACTATCTTTCTCGGGGTAGCTACCCCCACCGAGGGCGGGGCCATGGGGGCGGTGGGCGCGCTGGTGCTGGCTGCCTTGCGACGGCGGCTGAGCCTGAAGATACTGCTCCAGGCCATGGAGTCCACCGCCCGGCTTACCTCGTTCGTGGCCTTCATCCTGGTGGGCTCGCGCATCTTCAGCCTGGTGTTCGTGGGCGTGGACGGGGATCGCTGGGTGGAAAACCTGCTCAAAACCGCCCTGCCCGACAACCCCATCGCTTTCTTGCTGGTCATCAACCTGCTGGTTTTCTTGATCGCCTTCTTCCTAGATTATTTCGAAATCGCCTTCATCATCATCCCGCTGATCTTGCCCGCGGTGACGGGAATTATGGAAGGGCTCTACCCGGAAGACTACAAGATCGGGCTGTACTGGTTTGGGGTGATGTTGGGGGTCAATCTACAGACCTCGTTCATGCACCCGCCCTTTGGTTTTGCCCTGTTTTTCCTGCGCAGCGTGGCCCCGCCCAACCTCAAAACTTCGGATATCTACTGGGGGGCGGTACCCTTCGTGCTGATCCAGCTCATCATGACGTTGGTCCTGCTCTTCAACCCTCAGCTGGTCACCCACTGGCTAAAGTAAACACGATTCCCACACCGCTATCTACGCGGTGTGGGAATGGGTAGTTTCTTATCCCACGTTGGGGAAAGCGAACTGCTCGTAGCCCAGCTCGTACACCGCAAAGGCCTTGTACTCGTCGTCACGGAACTTCCGCCAGGCGGTGTAAACTTTTTTGTAGGTGGCGTCTTTGGCGGCCTCCTCCTCGTACCAATCAAAGGCTGCCTTCTGGCCAGCCTTGAGAATCTCGTTGGGGAACTTGCGCAAGCGCACTCCGTTTTTGAGCAAGCGCTGCAAGGCCTCGGGGTTTACCTTATCGTACTTGGCCAGCATGGTGAGGTTGGCCTCGGCGGCGGCTACCTCAAAGGCTTGCTGGTAGTCCTTGGGGAGCTTCTTCCATTCGTTGAGGTTTATGTAGAACGAAAGTTGCGGCCCTGGCTCCCAAAAGCCCGGATAGTAGTAGTACTTGGCGATTTTGTAAAAGCCTAGCTTCTCGTCGTCGTACGGGCCTACCCACTCGGTGGCGTCAATGGTGCCGCGCTCCAAAGCGGGGTAGATATCCCCCCCCGCCAACACCTGCGGAACCACCCCCAAGCGGCTCATCACCACGCCGCCGGGGCCAGGGATACGCATCTTGATGCCCTTGAGGTCGGCAGCGCTGTTGATCTCCTTGCGGAACCAGCCTCCCATCTGGGCACCAGTGTTCCCGCCGGGGAAGTTGATGATGTTGAAGTCAGCGAAGATCGAGCGGAACAGCTCGAGCCCGCCCCCGTAATACATCCACGCATTCTGCTGGCGGGCCGTAAGGCCAAAGGGTACCGCAGCATCATAGGCCAGCACCTGGGCCTTGCCGACGAAGTAGTAGCTGGCGGTATGGCCGACTTCTACCGTCCCCTGCTGGACCGCGTCGAGCACCTGGAGACCCGGTACGATCTCGCCTGCGGGGAAGGTGCGGATCTGGAACTTCCCATCGGTGAGCTGGCTCACCCGATCGGCCAGCACTTCGGCTGCCCCGAAGATGGTATCGAGGCTTTTGGGGAAGCTGCTCGCCAAGCGCCAGCGAATGGTCGGGGTGGCTTGTGCAAAGACCGGACCGAACGCGGTACTGGCCGCTACGCCCACCCCGGCTTTCTTGAGGAAACTGCGTCTATCCACATCGCCTCCTAAGAAGGGTTTTTCGCACTACTGGGTGCGAGGTGATTATATGCAACTCCCGACCCCGGTTCAAGCTGATAGGGGTCGGGAAAGTCGCCAGGGGGCAACCTCTACTGGGTGATGTAGAAGTAGGTATCGCGCACGTCGCGCACCTGGGCCCCGCTCAGCTGAAGGTAGCTGCTGGTGCGGCTGTTGAAGCCATCGCTATAAATCCGCCCTTCAAAACGCACCGAGGCCGGAGCAGGGGTGTTGGTGTAAATGGCCCGCACCTGTTGCAAGCCCAGGGGGTAGGTCAGGGTGTACTGGATCTGCCGGCTGGCCAGAGGGAGGGTGTAGGTACCGGGGTTGAGGTAGTAGCGGTCGAACTCGTAGGCCCGGCCATCGGGATCTACCCCGACCAGGGCGATGTAACCGGGGCGATTCAAGCTGATCACAAAGCGCACGGCTTCCCCAACCCGGTAATAACTGCCTTCTCCGCGGTCCGGGCGGAACTGGGTGATGACGGGGCTCAGCTCCACGCCAAAGCCTACCCCCACGCTCACCGTACCGGGGCGAACGCCAATCGTACAGGCCGAAAGCAGCAGCGCCAGCAACACCAGGCTTGGCAGTCTCAGGCTCAATCCCATGCCTTTAGGCTACCGAAGCAATCTGAAGGAGGGCTGAACTGCCTTCCAACCTCGGTTAACTAAAGAGCAGAGCTCGCACCGGGGCGAAGGTCTTACGGTGGACCGGCGAGGGACCCAGGCGGCGCAAGCTCTCCCGATGCAGCGCGGTGCCGTAGCCTTTGTGGGTGGCAAAGCCGTAGCCGGGATACTGCGCCTCCAGCTCGAGCATATGCCGGTCCCGCGCCACCTTGGCCAAGATACTCGCCGCTGCCACGGTAGGGCTATCCCGATCCGCCTTGGGCGGGCAGCGGAACAAGCAAGCAGGACCCCGCCACTCCCGCTCGAGCCGAAGGCAATCTGTGAGCAAGGCATCGGGCAACAGCGGCAAACCCTCGAGGGCTCGCCGCGCGGCCAGATGGGTGGCTTTGAGGATCCCCAGCCGCTCGATCTCATCTACCTCGGCGAATCCCACCCCCCAGCCCAGCGCCACCGCCTTGACCCTGGCCTCGAGGGCTTCCCGCTGCCGGGCGCTGAGGGTCTTGGAATCGCGGAAAGGGTATTCTCCCCTCCTCAGGACCACCGCTCCCGCTACCACCGGCCCCGCCCAGGCCCCCCGGCCGGCCTCGTCCACCCCGGCGACCCGTAGCCCAGCTTCCCACCAATCCCTCTCAAGCGGGGGAAATTCGCCCTCCGACCTCATGTTTAGCTACTCTAATTGGCCCCTGGGGAAAGTGCTACTCTTGAAGGGTGGCAGCTACGGCTTCTCCCTCCTGGCCGGCCCGTGCGCTCGGCTGGGTCAAAGCCCTCACCAAGCCCCTGTACTGGTGGTATGAGCGCCGCCTCGAGCGGGAGGTGCGCGGCGGCCATGTCCCCAGGCACCTAGGAATGATCCTCGATGGCAACCGGCGCTTTGCCCGCAGCCTGGGGCTAGAGAGCCATCAAGGACACGAGTTCGGGGTAGCCAAAGCCTACGAGGTGCTCGAGTGGTGCCTGGAGCTAGGGATCAAAACCGTCACGGTGTGGGTCTTCAGCACCGACAACTGGAGCCGCAGCCAAAAGGAAGTCGAGACCCTGATGAACCTCTTCGTCAAGGAGGCCCGGCGCATGGCGGTAGACCCGCGCATCCACGCCAACGAGGTGCGGGTCAAGGTCATCGGGCGGCGCGATCGCTTCCCCCCCAAAGTATTGGAGGCCCTGGAGGAGCTCGAGCGGGCCACCGAGCAACACGAGGGCATGCTCTTGCAAATCGCCATGGGCTATGGCGGGCGCGAGGAGATCGTGGATGCGGTCAAAGCTCTGCTGCTCGAAGCTGCCCAAACCGGTAAAAGCCCGGAGGAACTGGCCTCCGAGCTCGACATCGAGCATATCGGCGAGCGCCTGTACACCGCTGGGGTTCCCGATCCCGATTTCATCATCCGCACCTCGGGCGAGGTGCGGCTATCGGGCTTTTTGCTGTGGCAAAGCGCCCATAGCGAGTACTATTTCTTCGACGCCTTGTGGCCCGCTTTCCGCAAGGTGGACTTCCTGCGGGCCATCCGCAGCTATCAAGGGCGCGAACGGCGGTTCGGGCGTTAGCAGGCTTGACATATCCGGGCAGCTTGTATACCCTTCTTCCAGGATGATCTTAAGTGCAAAAAAACCCAGCGCCGGGGGGCTAGCCTGAGCTAGTCCGCGCGAGTGCGTATCCCGGCCCGCCAACCCAGCGGGCCGGTTTTTCTCTGAGGAAACCAGGGGTATGGGCAACAGCCAAACACACTTCAGGCGCATCGAGATCGTGGACACCACCCTCCGCGATGGCCAGCAGTCGCCGCTGCTCTTTGACACCGAGAAGTACCGCTTCACCCTCGAGGAGAAAAAGCAGCTGCTGGCGGGATTGATCGAGCTGGGGGTCACGCACATCGAGTTCTTCTCGCCCGTGGTGGGCCTAGCCGAAGAGCAGGACGTGCGTGAGCTCATCGCCTACGCCAGGGGCCTCACCGCGCGGGAACTGCGCCTGTTGGCCCACTGCCGCTGCCACCCCGAGGACATCGAGCGCTCGCTCGAGGTCGGTTGCAACGGGCTCAACCTCTACCTGGGCGTCTCGCCGCTGGCCCAGCGGCACAACGCCCAGAAGAGCTTGGAAGAGGCCATCGCCCTGGCCAAGGAGGTGCTCCAGAGCACCCGCGAGCGTCACCCTGAGCTCTACCTGCGCTTCAGCGCCGAGGACGCCTTCCGCACGCCCAAAGAAGACCTCTTTCGCCTCTACGACGCGGTGTATCCCTACGTGAACACCCTGGGCCTGCCCGACACGGTGGGCCTGGCCGAGCCGGAGGACGTGGCAGCGCTGGTATGTGCTTTGCGCGAGCGCTACCCAAGCGTGGACCTAGAGTGCCACTTCCATAACGACCGGGGCCTGGCCCTGGCCAACGTCCTCGCGGCGGTGCGCGCGGGGGTGCGCTATGTGGACGCTTCCATCTGGGGGCTGGCCGAAAGATCGGGGATCCCCTCGGTGACGGGGGTTTTGTTCAATCTCTCTAAGCACCACCCTGAACTCTTCGGGCAGTACAACCTCAGCCAGTGCTACCCGCTCAACGTGCTGATGGCCTCGATCCTGGGCACCTTGGTGCCCTACACCGAGCCGGTCTCCCTCACCAACCGCACCCACACCGCCGGGGTTCACCAGAAAGCCGTGCTCAACGAGAAAAAAGTCTACGAGGCCCACAACCTCCACGACTTCGGCGTGGACAAGAACCAGCTCCTCTTGGGGCCGCTGTCGGGCTGGAACCTGATCTACTACTATTTGAAAGAGGTCGAGGCGCTCGAGATCACCAAGGAAGAGGCCAAGGAGATCACCCAGGAGTTCAAGCGCCGCACCCACGAGATCGGGCGCAGCAAGAAGCCCGAGGAGTTGCTGCTAGAGATCGCCACCGCCCGCGGCATCCGCAAGCACCCCCTGCCCGAAGAGGTGCCCACCGCCCGCCTGGAGAACCTGGACTAAAGGGTTATGTCGAAGTTTCCGATATTCTTCCTCACTCAGCCCGACGTCCTTGAGGATTTTATGGTAGGTACCTTTCTTGAGTTCCTTCCGATGGAACGGAATCACCGTTCTACGCCCGTCCAGATGGATTACAATGCGGTGACTGCCTTTGCCCGACTCCTCTTCAAATCCGATGCGCCTAAGCTTACGAAGCACGTCTTCGGGTTTAGGCGGCATTCACTTCTACCTCTACCCACTCTCCATCCGGCTCGGGGATTGGAAGGCCCCGGCGTTTCAGCGCGTCAAGCATCCCCTCGAGCGCTTCCAAAACGTTGCCAATGGCTTCCTCACGGGTATCGCCGTCGGAGTGAACCCCAGGCACCGCCGGGACATCCGCCAACCAAACCCCTGGCTCTTCCGGATCTTCGTAGACGTGTACCCAATACCTGCGTTTCATACCCTGATTATAGGAGGTCGAGATGGGCCTAACCCTAGCCGAAAAAATCCTTTCCCAGCGGGCCGGGCGTGAGGTGCGGGCCGGGGAGCTGGTGGTGGTGGAGGTAGACCAGGTGATGGTGGTGGACTCCATCGCCGGGAGCTTCTTCAAGCGCTTGGAATACCTGGGGGCCACCCCCCGCTACCCGGAAAAGGTCGCCATCGTCATCGACCACGTGGCCCCGGCGGCCAACGTGGAGGTGGCCAAGGCGCAGAAGGAGATCCGGGAGTGGGGGCAGCGGATGGGCTGCCGGGTCTATGACGTGGGGCGCGGCATCTGCCACCAGGTGCTCATCGAGGAGCGGCTGGCCCTGCCCGGCGGGATCGTGCTGGGCTCGGACTCCCACTCCACCACCTACGGCGGGGTGGCCTGCTTCGGCAGCGGGATGGGGGCTACCGACATCGCGCTGGCGGCGGCCTCGGGCCGCACCTGGCTGCGGGTGCCCGAGAGCGTGAAGGTAACCCTCCGAGGGCGGCTGGCCTCTGGCGCGACGGCCAAGGATGCGGCTTTGGAGATGGTGCGCCTTCTCACCGCCGATGGCGCGACCTACATGAGCATCGAGATCCACCTCGAGGACGGCGCCGAATCCTTCACCCGCAGCCAGCGCCTGACCCTGGCCAACCTCACCGTAGAGGCCGGGGCCAAGTGCGGGCTGGTGGTGCCCAGTGGCGAGATCCTGGAACTCTACGAGGTGCCTGACTGGCTCTACCCCGACCCCGATGCCGTGTATGTGAAGCAGGTCGAAATTGATTTGGCGACGCTCACCCCCCGCGTCTCGGTGCCCTTCTACGTGGACAACGTGCAGACGGTGGAGCGGGTGATGGGCAAGAAGGTGGACCAGGTCTTTGTGGGCACCTGCACCAACGGGCGCCTCGACGACCTGCACGAGGTGGCCGAGGTGCTGCGTGGGCGCCGGGTCGCGCCCGGGGTGCGGATGCTGGTGATCCCGGCCAGTTCGCAGGTGCTCGAGGAGGCCACTGCCGACGGCACGCTGCTCACCCTGCTGCAAGCCGGCGCGACCATCGGTACCCCGGGCTGCGGGCCTTGCATGGGCCGCCACCAAGGGGTGCTGGCGCCGGGGGAGGTCTGCGTATCCACCTCCAACCGCAACTTCAAAGGGCGGATGGGCGCCGCCGACGCGGAAATTTACCTGGCGAGCCCCAGGGTGGCGGCGGCGAGCGCGGTGGCGGGGTTCATCACCACGCCGGAGGAGCTCGCCTGAGGGGCTTTTGGAGGGCGAATGGCACGCATCTGGAAGTTTGGCGATTCCATCAACACCGACGACATCCTGCCGGGCAAGTACGCCCCCTTCATGGTGGGCGAGGACAAGTTCCACACCTACGCCTTTGCCCACCTCCGCCCGGAGTTCGCCCCGGGGTTCAGGCCGGGCGACATCCTGGTGGCCGGGCGCAACACCGGGCTAGGCAGCAGCCGCGAGTACGCCCCTGAGGCGCTGAAAAAGTTGGGCCTCAGGGCCATCATTGCCAAGAGCTACGCCCGCATCTTCTACCGCAACCTGATCAACCTGGGCATCATGCCCTTCGAGGCCCCTGAGGTGGTGGATGCCCTGCACGACGGCGACGAGGTGGAGTTGGAGTTCGAGCAGGGCCTGCTGCGCCGGGGGAGCGAGACCTTCCGGCTCACCCCGCCCCCCGCCTTCTTGCTCGAGGCCCTCAAAGAAGGATCTATCCTGGAGTACTACAAAAAGCATGGAAGGTTCCCGGGCGAGGGTCCATCGTAAACTTTAAGGAGGGGGGGTGTTATGGACGAGGTCGAGGTTAGTTGTCCGGTCTGCGGCGAGGCCAACTACATGTCCGCCGAAGAGTACGAAGCGCTCGCCGAAGGCGATGTGATGGACTGCCCGGTGTGTGGAGCGACCCTCGAGGTCGTCTCCACCGATCCGCTCGAGCTGTTGGTGGTAGAAGGCGACCTGCACGAGTTCTACGTGGACTGCCCACGCTGCGAAACCCAGATTGCCGTCTCGGCGGACGAGGAGGGCAATCCGGTAACCTGTGAGAACTGCGGCTTTACCTTCGTGCCAGACTGGTCGGAGATCCACGAGGACGACGGGGAAGCGGAATACCTAAACTGAGCCCTACATTCGCAATGCGCAACAAAGGAGCTAGTCATGGCAAAAATCACCTTCATCAACCCGGAAACCGGCGCTGAGATCGTTTTGGAGAACCCTGAGCTGGGCGAGATCGTGGTGGACGACGAGACCGGCATGGAGTTCGAAGTGGTGAGCCTGGACCCACCCCGGCTCGAGGCCGCCCCCGAGGAAGCGGAGGACTGGGGGGAGTAGGCGCGAAGGGCCGTCGAAGCTCCAGAGCGTTTAGCGTACGACACAAGGCGTGAAGGCCGCACAATGCCCCGAAAATCGAGTTGCCAGCGCACCTTGACGCCCGGCGTTCAGCGGCCCAGAGGGTTATGCTAGCCATTCTCTACGACCGTATCCGTCCCGACGAGGAGATGCTCTTCGAAGCCGCGCATCGGCTCGACATCCCTTTCAAGAAGATCTATGCCAAGCAGTTCCCTATGCGCCTGGGCGAGCGCCCCGCCGAGCTCGAGGGCGTCACCTGTGCCGTCGAGCGGTTGGTGAGCCAGAGCAAGGGCCTGGCGGTGAGCCGCTACCTCACCAGCCTGGGCATCCCGGTGGTCAACCGGCCCGAGGTGATCGAGGTCTGTGGCGACAAGTGGGCCACAAGCTGCGCCTTGGCCGCCTGTGGCGTGCCCCAGCCCAGGACCGCTCTGGCCACCGAGAGCGAGGAAGCCCTCAGGCTCATCGAGGAGATGGGCTACCCGGTGGTGATGAAGCCGGTGGTGGGGAGCTGGGGCCGCCTGCTCTCCAAGATCAACGACCGCGACGCCGCCGAGGCCATCTTGGAGCACAAGGAGGTCTTAGGCGGCTACCAGCACCAGCTCTACTACATCCAGGAGCTCGTGAACAAGCCGGGCCGCGATATTCGGGCCTTCGTGGTGGGCGACACCTGCATTGCCGCAATCTACCGCGCCAGCGAGCACTGGATCACCAACACCGCCCGCGGCGGCAAGGCTTCCAACTGCCCGGTCACGCCCGAGCTGGCCGACATCGCCGTGCGGGCCGCCAAGGCGGTGGGCGGGGGCGTGGTGGCCATCGATCTCTTCGAGAGCGAGCGCGGGCTCTTGGTCAACGAGGTCAACCACACCATGGAGTTCAAGAACTCGGTGAGCACCACCGGCGTGGACATTCCGGGGAAGATCCTCGAGTACGCCTGGGGCTTGAGGAGGGGGTAGGGTTTGGAGCCAGGGGCTGGGGTGCTGCTGTTCCTGGCCGGGGTAGCGGGCAGCGCAGTGAATGCGGTGGCCGGTGGCGGGACATTTTTCACCTTTCCAGCCCTGCTGGCCGTAGGGGTGCCCCCGGTGGCAGCCAACGCCTCCAATGCTGTAGCCCTGTGGCCCGGCTATATCCTCTCCGCTTTGGGCTTTGGCCGAGAGATCGCCAGCCTCAAAGACCGCCTGTTGCGCTCTTCTCTACTTGCACTGGCGGGAGGGCTGTTAGGGGCTTGGTTGTTGCTACACGTTGGGAACACAAGGTTTTTACAGCTGGTCCCTTTGCTGCTATTCTTCGCCACCCTGCTCTTCGCCTTAGGCCCCAAGATCACCGCCCAAGTAGGCCCGGCTGGCCCCCTCCTGGGAGGGGTAGCGGAGCTGGCCATCGCCACCTATGGAGGATTCTTCAATGCGGGGCTGGGCATCTTGCTCATGGCCGGCCTAGCCCTGACCGGGGTACAGCAGCTCCACCAACAAAACGGCCTCAAGAACCTGCTCTCCGCCGTGATCAACAGCGTGGCTGTGATATCTTTTCTCCTGGCCGGGGTGGTGCGCTGGCCCGAGACGCTAGCGGTCTTGGCCGGGGCGGTAATAGGGGGCTACGGAGGAGCAGTGCTAGCCCGGCGCATACCGGCGCGGTGGCTGCGGCAGGGGGTGGTGGGCCTAGGTTTTTTGCTGAGCCTGTACTATGCAGTACGGGTGTATCTCTAGGGGTACGTTTGTGAAGAAGACCGTTTCCATCGTCGGCGGCTCCGGCTACGCGGGGGGGGAGTTCTTGCGGTTGGCTTTGGGGCACCCTTACCTCGAGGTGAGGCAGGTCACCTCGCGGCGCTACCTGGGCGACCCGGTGAGCTTGGTCCACCCCAACCTGCGGGGCCGCACCAACCTCAAGTTCTCCGACCCTGCGGCGCTCGAGCCCTGCGACGTGCTGGTGCTCTCGATGCCCCACGGTGTCGCAGCTAAGGAGTTCGACAAGTATAAAGACAAGGCGCCCATCATTCTCGACCTCTCCGCCGACTTCCGGCTGAAGAACCTCGAGCTCTACCGGAAGTACTACGGCGAGGAGCACCCCCGCCCCGACCTCTTGGGGCATTGGGTCTACGGCAACCCCGAGCTGCACCGCGAGGCCCTTCGCCAGGCCAACTACATCGCCTGCTGCGGTTGCAACGCCACCGCGACCCTGCTAGCCCTCTACCCTCTCCTCAAGGCGGGGGTATTAGCGCCCAAACCGATCTTCGTCACCGTCATGATCTCCACCAGCGCCGCCGGGGCCGAGCCCAGCCTGGCCTCGCACCACCCCGAACGCGCGGGTTCCATCCGGGCCTACAAGCCCACCGGGCACCGCCACACCGCCGAGATCCTGGAGAACCTGCCCGGCAAGCCCGAGCTCTACCTTACCGCCGTCGCCACCGACCGGGTGCGCGGCATCCTGATGACCGCCCAGACCTTCCTGCAAGATGGCTGGAGCGAGCGCGACGTGTGGCAGGCTTACCGCAGCGTCTACGGCTCCGAGCCCTTCATCCGCATGGTCAAGGTGAGGAAGGGCGTCCACCGCTACCCCGACCCGAACGTGGTGGAAGGCACCAACTACTGCGACATCGGCTTTGAGCTCGAGGAGGACACCGGCCGCCTGGTGGTCATCAGCGCCATCGACAACCTGGTCAAGGGTACCGCCGGCCACGCCATCCAGTCGCTCAACGTGCGCATGGGCTGGGAGGAGACCGCGGGGCTGGAGTTCACGGGGTTGCATCCATGATCGTGGTCAAGGTTGGGGGTTCTGAAGGCATCAACTACGAAGCCGTAGCCAAAGATGCAGCGGCTTTGTGGAAGGAAGGTCGACGGCTCATCCTGGTGCACGGGGGCTCGAGCGAGACCAACAAAATCGCCCTTGCCCTGGGCCATCCACCGCAGTTTCTGACCCACCCGGGCGGGATGACCAGCCGCCTCACCGACCGGCGCACCCTGGAGATCTTCGAGATGGTCTACTGCGGCTTGGTCAACAAGCGCATGGTGGAGCTGCTGCAGAAGGAAGGGGTCAACGCCGTCGGGCTATCGGGCCTGGATGGGCGCATCTTCGAGGGAAAGCGCAAAGAGGCCGTCAAATACGTGGAGAACGGCAAGATCAAGCTTCACCGGGGCGATTACACCGGCTCGGTGGAGCGGGTGAACACTGGCCTACTCACGATGCTCTTAGAGGCTGGATACCTGCCGGTGCTGACCCCACCCGCCGTAAGCTACCAAGGCGAGGCCATCAACACCGACGGAGACACCGCGGCCTCGAGGCTGGCGGTCTCGCTGAAGGCCGAGGCGCTCTTGCTCTTATCGAACGTCCCCGGCCTGCTGGCCAACTTCCCCGACGAGTCGAGCCTCGTTCGGGAGATCCCGGCCAGCCGGGTGAACGACCCGGAGTACATGGCCATAGCCCAGGGCCGGATGAAGAAGAAGGTGCTGGGAGCGGTGGAGGCCGTGCAGGGCGGGGTGGGTCGGGTGATCTTCGGGGATGCCCGCGTCGAGGGGCCGATCCGCCGGGCGCTCGAGGGGGCCGGGACGGTGGTGCGCTAAGGTTGGCCTGGCCTGCGGGTGAACACCGCCAGCGAAACCAGGATCAGCCCGAAGATGAGCAGCGGAACCAGCGGGCGTAGGCCGGGGATGAAAGCGTAGATGAGCACCACCAAGGCGAAGGCGCCTGCCGTTCCCTGCACCATCTGGCGATCCAGAGGGGTAAGGGGCGGAGCTTTGTTGAGGAGCAACAACATCAGCAGCGAAAGGGCGCCCAGGCTCTCCACCAGCCCCCCCGAACGGCTCCCCAGAAACAGCCAGTCCCCTGCCCAGACAAACCCCACCAGCAAAAGCGGGACCCACCCGTAACGAGAACCGCGCAAACGCCAGGCCAGCAGGCAGGCCAAGGCCAACAGGAAGACGAGCATCCAGTAAATCGGGGTCGCCATGGGCTTAGGAGGAGGTCGCGCCGTTGAGATAGAGGGTGGGATCAGCCTCGGGGAAGGGGTTGTCCAGGGATTCGAGCTCGGCCAACCGGGACGGGTCTACCGCCTCGCCCTGTAGCATGGCCTCGAGCTCAGCAAAGCGCCTGGCGTGGCCCCGGTAGCGCTCCCGAGCATACTCGGCAGCTTGATGGGTCTCGATTAGAAAGGGCCAGTCCGAGGCCTCGAGCAGCAGCAACTCCCGCATCATCTGGCGCAGGACGCGCCGGGTGGGTCCGCTCTCCCGCCGGGTGTTCCTGGCTGCCTCCTTCATGCGGGTTTCGGCTTCGTAGACCTGTTGCCAGTAATCCTGGGTAGCGGGGTTCTGCCAGATCTGGTGCATCCCGCCGCGCCCCCAGGAGCCTTCAGGGAGGCTCACGCGGGTGGTGGGGCCCCGGGTAGCGCTGCGCGCGGTTTGCGCGGTGATCTTTCCGTGGCGGTGCAGCTCGCGGTAAACGGCCTCGAGCCAGATCGGCCCCTCATGCCACCAGTGGCCGAATAGCTCTGCGTCGTAAGCAGCGCAGATCACCCCCTCGGGGTGCTGCGCCGCCAACCGAAGAAGCAGCCCCACGAAATGCTGGGCGTGCTGCTGGGCCAAGCTGGCGGCGGCTTCGGGGTCGTAGGGTTCTTTGGCTCCCAGCTCGAGGCCACGGTCGGTGATCTTCCAGTGATGCAGGCCAGAGGTGGCGTCCTTGCGGTGGAACTCGCGGTAGTCGCCCGCCCCGGGATACCCCAAGTCGCTGCTCCAAACCTGGAGGGTGGTCTCGCGGTTCCGGGCCAGCAGGCGCAAGCCAGAGTTTAGCTCTAGCACGTGGTATAGCGCGTCACTGCTCTGCTTTGGCGTCGGGTCTGTTCCGGCATAGGGGGGCAGGGCCCCACCCCCCTCGATCAGGTGAGCGTCCACAAAGGTGTAGCGCAATCCGGCCTTCATCAGCAGCTCGTCGAGGCCGGCCCGGCCCTCTTTGCGGGGCCGATAAGCCATCTCCGGCAGCCAGAAACCGCTGGGTTCGCGGCGATAGTGGCGGCGATAGGCCTCGAGCCCGGTCTTGATCTGCGCCCACACTGCGGCATCGGAACCCAACAAGGGCAAGTAGGCGTGGGTGGCGGCGCTGGAGATGATCTCGATCTGCCCCCGCTCCTGGGCTTGGGCGAAAAAGCCCACCAGGTCTCCATGAAGGGCTTCGAACCGCACGAGCGCATCCCGCCAGCAGTCCAGCTGGTAGCGGGCGCTGGCGGCAAGCGGGGTCCCGGAGAAGCGCTCCACGTCTCCTTGGGCCCGCTCGAGGCGATCTTGGATATAAGCCCGGCAGCCCTCCTTGATCTTGGGGTCTACCAGCTGCTCGGTAAGGATAGGGGTGATGCCCAAGGTGAGGGGGGCCGGGATACCCTCGGCCTCGAGGCGCTGGAGCATTCGAGTGAGGGGCAGGTATACCTCGGCGATGGCTTCGTAGAGAGTTTCCTCGCCGAAAGGCCACATCCCATGCGCCCGCACATACGGCAGATGGGAGTGCAACACCAACACAAAACGGGTCATAGGGGGTCTCAGGGAAAGGCCGAGGATCCTAGCCCCTCAGCGGTGGTCATTGTACCCTAAGCGGCAAATTTAAAAAAACCCAGGCGCTTCCCCCACGGCGCAGCCTGGGGGCGCGTTGGGTGGTGCAGGCTCGTCTCCCCGCTACCAGCGAAGCAACCCGGCCAACCCGCCAAACTCCCGCAACAGGCGCTCTTCGGCCTGGCCGCGGACGAATTCGATCCGCGCCGCGTACGTCTGGGCTAGCCGAGGCAGGGCCTCCTTGAGCGCGACCTCCTCCACCCGCTCACCCGGACAGTAGGCCTGGGCCGCTTCACGGGTCGTACCCACCCTCCCAGAAGGGCAACAGAACACCCGGCCCTCGAGCTTCCAGGGAGCCACCAGCAGGTGGATTCGCCCTTCTTGCAACAGGCCGACGACTTGATCCACCCCGCTGACCCCGTTTTCCCGAATCTGCTCGAGCAGCTTAAGTTCGCGCTCGCGCTCGAGCGGGGGCAGTTCCCTTTCCACGATCTTGAGGATCTCCCCCGCGCTGACCCGGGAGTGGGGAGCCGAAGGCAAAATATAGGGCTTGGGGAAGTTTTCGGGCAGATGAGCGGCGAAGTTTTTGGTGTCGGGGTCGGGCCCCATCAACACCAGTTGCTCAATCCCCCGGGATTTCATCACCTCGGCCAGATGGTGCGCCATCTCCTTGTAAAAGCGCTCGGTCCACTCGCCCATGCGCTCGCTGAAGTGGTCCTTGCCGCTGCCGCCACTGGCCCGTCCCACGTGACCGGGAGCGCCGGGCCCGGCGCTACGCCCTCCGGCAGCCGTGGCGCCCTCCCCCAGATCGCGCCATTCCTCGGGGTTTACCGCCCGGAAAGCCCCCTCCAGCTCTTCGATTTCCCCCAACACCACTTCGAAAAGCCGCCACTTTTCTTGGTCTACCAAGACCACCGCACGGCGCTTGTGTTCGTCTAGGGCATAGAGCAAGGGGGTCAGGTAGGGCTGACCCCAGCGGGCTTCGATCCCGTCTGAGAGGGGCAAATCTACTTGCAGATCGTAGACCTCGAGCAAATTTTCTCCCGCGAAAATCACCCGAGTACGGGCTTGGGGGCGGTCTTCCTCGAGCCGCGCGAGCACTTTGTCGAAGATCTCCTTGGGCACTCCGAGGGCTTTCATCTGCTCCTTGGCCCTAGCCAGATAAGCCCGGCCCGCGTTTTCCTCCTGGGCAGGGTTGGTGGAGAGATACAGCGAAAGCACCGGTCCTGGATGCTGTACTAGATCCTGAATAGAACGTACCTGCGCTTGGGTGAGCACCTCTACCTCCTTGGGGAAAACAAAACCCCGGAGTTACCCGGGGCGGGTCAACGGGGGTCGAGCGCGAGGTTAGCCGTTGACCCGAACTTCGATCTTGCGGGGCTGAGCCGCTTCGGCCTTGGGGATGTCGAGGTAGAGCACCCCGTACTTGAAGTTGGCGCTCACCTTGGAGAGGTCGTAGGTGTTGGGGATGGTAAAGCTGCGGATGAAGGTACCGTAAGTGCCCTCGAGCCGGTACTGGGTGGCGTTCTCGGGCTTTTCAAAGGGGCGCTCGGCCTTGATGGTGAGGGTGTTGTTCTCGGCCTGTACGTCCACCTTCTGGGGGTCTACGCCCGGCAGGTAAACGGCGAAGTGCAGCCCCTGGGCGTCCTCGAGCACATCCACCAGCGGAGCGAAGGTGCGGTTGTCGTTGCGGGAAGCCCGCAAGCTACGGACTAGCTGCTCTTGAAGCTCTTCGATTTCGCGGAATGGGTCAAACCTTACCATACTTCCTCCTCAGGGAATATAATAAAACTTGAGCATCTTATTGTCAAGATACTTGCGGCTAATTACGGCCTTTAGTTGGGGGGCGTTCCCGTTCGTAGGGCAAGGGGACGTACTGCACGCTGGGTTTGCCGCCGCGGGGCTGGGGGTACATCTCCATCAGCTCATACACTTCCAGCGGCATCTCGGTGGAGACCTTGAGCCCCAGGGTGCGGGCCTCTTCCACGCTGATAGGGTAGTCATGGGTCCAGGTGCCCTGGGAGAGGAGGCCCGCCACCTCTTCGGCCCGCGCCTCCTCGAGGTGCTTCTTGAGGAGGTTCTTGACCGTGGTGTGCACCTGGATCAGCGCCTTGCGCGCCACGTCGGCCAGAATCAGGGTCTGATCGTCAATCTCGCTGATGGGTTTTTGTTCGAGTACCTTGATGACCGAAGCCGCCGGGTACTGCCCGAGCTGGGGGTCTACTGGCCCTAGCACCGCGTTTTCGTCCATCACGATCTCGTCGGCGGCCAAGGCGATAAGCGTACCGCCGGACATGGCGTAGTGAGGCACGAAGACCGTGACCTTGGCGGGGTGCTTCAAGAGGGCTTCGGCGATCTGCTCAGCGGCCAGCACCAGCCCGCCGGGGGTGTGCAGCACCAGGTCGATGGGCACGTCGTTATCGGTGAGGCGGATGGCCCGCAAGACCTGCTCGGAGTCGTCGATGTCGATATAGCGGGCGAAGGGAATGCCTAGAAAGGAGAACCCCTCCTGGCGGTGGATCAGGGTGATGACCCGGCTCTTGCGCTTGCGCTCGAGCTGGGTGATTTTGCGCGCGCGGCCCAGCAGAAGCATCTGCTGGTTGAAGTAGGGGGTGAGGGTGGAGAGGATGAAGAAGAGCCAAAAGAGCTGAAAAAAAATGTCCATACGACCTCCTTAGCGATAGAAGAACCAGCTTTCCCAGCTTGGAGCAGCGAGGTAGGGGCTCCAGGCCAGCGCCATCCCGGACAGACCCAACAGCCCGTTAACCGGCTGAATGAAGGCCCAGTAGCCCCCGCATATCCCAGAGATGGCCCCTGAGGCCCCTACCATGGGGGTGTGGGGGTCGGAGGCGAACATGCTGGTGAAAAGCCGGTACCCCTTGCCCAAAGGATCCGCCAGGAGCAAAGCCGGCACCAAGGCCAGGCGCTCGAGGCTAGCATCCAAACCCATAGCAAGCTGATAGGCAAACCCCAAGATGCACAAGGCGATGAGGGCTTTGGTCGCGAGGGCCGGGCCGTGGAAGTAGATAGCGTCACGCAGGGGAAGCATGGTCTCCTTGCCGTCTAAGCTCGCCGGGGAACCCTCCCTGCCGAGGAACGCGGCTTGCCGAACCAGTCTGGAGCATAGCGCATCAACACGCTGCCCAAGGGAATGGA
The DNA here is from genome assembly GCF_003226535.1 of Meiothermus sp. Pnk-1. NCBI lineage: Bacteria > Thermotogati > Deinococcota > Deinococci > Thermales > Thermaceae > Meiothermus > Meiothermus sp. Pnk-1. The sequence continues at coordinate 343,732 of NZ_QKOB01000006.1, forward strand.
AACCAGCACCAGCATAACCGCTACCTGGGCCGCGAGGGGATACCCCCCTTGCAGCGCCAGCGCCCCAAGAACCAGGTTGAACTCGCCCCTAGGGAGCAGATAAACCGCGGCGTAGCGCTGCCGCTTGGGGCCGAGTCCGGCCTCTTTGGCCCCCCACAGGTTGAGGGGAAGCTTTAACAGCAAGCCCGCAATGGCCAACCCTGCGGCCAGCCACCCTGCCCCTTGTAAGAGCCCCAGGGCCTGCGCCCCCACCGTGAGGAAAAACAGCGCCACCCCCAGATCCCGCACCGGGCCAAAGAGGTGTTCTAACCGCTCCCGCAAGCCCAGCCCAGCCGCCACCACCCCACACAAGAAAGCTCCCACGCTCTCCGAAGCTCCTATCAAGTGGAACAACGCCGCACTTCCGCTGACCAAAGCAGCCCCTGCGAGCAGTACCAACTCGTTGGAGAAGCGCTCCACCGCTTGGCTCAAGCGGGGGCCCATCCACCGGGCTATCAGCCAGTAGCAGAGGGCCAGACCCACCGTGGCTAGCAGTCCTATGCCCCCTTGCCCGCTCAAAAGCACCAGCAGGACGGCTATTAGTAAATCCTCAAAGACCAGTACTCCCAGCACCACCTCGCTTTCAGGGGAAGTAGCCCGACGCAGGTCCAGGATCAGCTTGACGATCACCGCGCTGGACGAAGCGTAAACGATGCCCCCCAACAGCCAGGCTCCCCGCCAGTCTAGCCCCGCCAATGCGCCCAGACCTGCCCCCAGCGGCAGCGCCAAAGCGTCCCAGCATCCCGCCCGCAGCACCCGCTGGGATAGCTGGCCCAGCCGGTCGGGGCCAAACTCCAGCCCCACCGAGAACAGCAACAACAGCAGCCCCAGCGAGGGCAAGGGTTCCAGGGCCTCTACATCGAGCCGTCCGCCCAGCACCAGGCCCACCAACAGGTAAGCGGGTAGGGGTGGGAAGCGCAACCGGTGGACCAAAGCAGCCCCCAAAGCCAGCAGGGCAGCCGCCAGGGCAAAAGCTTCAACCGAAGGGTGGATCAAGCGCGCACCTTTCGCACAAAACGCGCCACCGCTTCACGGGGACCTGCTACTACCAAGGTGTCGCCCGCGTGTAGCACGGTCTCGGGCGGGGGGTTGGGCAACAAGGCTTCTCCCTCGCGCAGCACCGCTAGCAAGTGGACCCCTGGGGTGGCGAGGTCGGCCGTACGCTTTCCCACGCTGGGCGCCCCAGGCTCTACCTTCACCCACTCCAGGGTTTCTTCCGAAAGCTCGGGGGCAAAGAGCATCCCAGCCAAGATAGCCCCCAACTCGCGGGCCTCCTCGTCGGTGAGCTCGAGGGTGGCGGCGGGCTCCTCGAGCTCTCCCTTTTCGTAGTACTGCACCTCTCGCCCGCCCGAGTGATGTACCACCACCACTATCCGATCCCCCGAGCGCACGCTGAGGGTGTACTTCCGGCCCACCCCGGGCAATACCGCTTCTTCAACGCGCATGCTTACTCCCCCCCGAGTACTGGGCGGCCAAGGTACGGGCGGCCACCAAAGCCAGCAGTCCGCCACTCCAAAACAGCACCTGGGTGCCCTGGATCTCTCCCCCGAACAAGCCTAGGAGCATTTCCCGCAGCACGAAGGCCACCCCTACCTCCAGCAGTACCTCCAGCCGAATGCGCTCGAACTCGAAGTATTCCACGAAAGCCCGTACCAACTCCAGCATCACTACTAGTGACAGGACGTTGGTAACCAGGTCTTTGAGCCCCAGGCGCACGCTGGGTTCGGAGACGGCTAGGCCGATCTCGAGCAAGGTCCGCCCCACCCCGATGAGCAGCCCCAGCAGCAAGGCCAGGATCGCCAGGTTGAAAATTAGCTGTACGGTAAGGCGAAACCCGCGGAGGATGGTCTGCTGAAGACTTTTGTGCATGATGGCCTGCTTTAGCTTCAGCCCTCAATGGCTATGGAGCGCCGCGCAGGGCTGGGGCTGGGGATACGGGGGATCTCCACCTCCAGCACTCCCCGCTTCAAGCGGGCTTGGATCCCCTCAGGCTGGGCATCGGCGGGCAGGGGAATGGAGCGGTAGATGCGGCCGTAGTAGATCTCCGAGAGGTGGCGTTTGCGCTGCTCCTCCTTGCGCTCCGCCTCGATGATGAGGAAGGGGCCTTCGAGGTACACCTGGACATCTTTTTTGTCCAATCCGGGCAGCTCAGTGCGCAGTACGTAGCGTCCTTCTTCCTCTACCAGCTCGCTGCTGGGCTCGAAATCTGCCCCCTCAAAGGCTTTTTCCAACGCCTCCTCCAGGGCTTGGCGGAACTTGTTGCGCCCGAAGCGGGCAAAAGGCCAGATTTTCTCTAGCATGGTTCTTCACCTCCCAAGCTCAGTTCTGCTTCAGGTGCGGCCAAAGGCGCTCCAGGAGCGCCGCCTTGGGTACGGCCCCCACGATGCGTTCGGCGGGTTGGCCGTTTTGGAAGAGGATCAGGGTGGGGATGCTACGCACTTGATAAGCGCTGGCCGGGATGGGGTGCCGATCTACGTTGAGCTTGACCACCTTGAGCCGCCCGGCCTGCTCCCGGGCGATCTCCTCCAGGACCGGGGCCACCATCCGGCAGGGACCACACCACTCCGCCCAGAAATCCACCAGCACCGGTACGCTGGCTTGGAGTTCGGGGGTAAGGCCACCCTCGCCCACCTCTACCAGCCAGGGTAGGGGCTGCTTGCACGCCCCGCAGACCGGCACCTGGCCGGCGGGTGGGGTACCCAGGCGGTTCTTGGCCCCACACGCGGGGCACACCGCCACGTTCATAACGCCCCTCCGGCCCTAGCCCAACCCGAAAGAAGCTGCTGCGGATCTTTGCCAAAACCAACCATTTCTTCCAACCTCCTGTTCAAGCCCCCAGGCCATAAGGGTCCACCCGGGTGAGCACCTGGCGCAGCTCTTCCACGTTCTGCTGCTCCTCTTGGGCGATGCGGTGAAAGAGGGCCTCGAGCTCTTCATCGGGAAGGGTGTTTTCCAAATAGGCTACCTTGTCGGCTTTCTCCGACTCGTAGGCGGCCAGCAGCTCATGCCAGGTGGCCTGGCCGGGGATGGTGGGCGAAGGAGGCGGCGTACCCCCCAGGGCGCGGATTTTTTCCTCTAGCCACTGGGCATGTTGCCGTTCTCGCTCCGCGATGCGCTGGAGGGTCTGGCGCAGGTGGGGGTAAGGCAGGCCCTCGGCAGCCTGCTCGGCCAGAATTGCGTCGCTGGCCTCGTCGCGGTAGCGTTCGGCTAGCACTTGCAAAAGCTGCTGCCGTGCTTGAGCCCTGAGGCTGCCCCAAAGCGGCTTCCACATCCCTACCCCCTCAGGCGGCAGGTTGGGCTGAGCGCCGGCTCGAGGCCAAGAGCGCCATAACCCACCCCGCTAGCACCAGCAGCACACCCCAGCGGGCTACCTCCGGCGGTAGGGCCGTCCCCCATAGGGCATCCAGGGAGTAGGCTCCGGGTCCAGCCAAGCCTACGGCAGCAGCTACCGCCAAGTTGGTGAGGGGAAGTTCGAAGCCGCCTTGCGTCACCCACAGCTTGGGCCAGTGCACCTTGAAGATGGCGGTGAGCATGGCCGCCGTGATCAGCAGTGGGCCAGCCGGGCTAAACAGCCCCAGCGCCAGCAAGAGCCCACCGAAAAACTCACACCCCCCCGCCAGCAGCGCCCAAAGCCGCCCGGGGCGGAAACCCAGCGACTCGAGCCAGCCCGCGGTGCGGGCTAACCCATGCCCACCAAACCAGCCAAAGAGCTTTTGCGCCCCATGACCCGCCAATAGTAAGCCCGTTACCAAACGGAGAACCAAGAGAGCCAGATCGGTCATCTTCCATCACCTCCGTTGCAGAACGTGCGTAAGGGAGTTGCCGGAAGAGCGCTTTATAGGAGGCCGCGGCGCATCAGCGAACGCTCTAGCTCCGCCAGGCTGGGTTCTACCAGCACCTCCCCGCCTACGTAGACGGTGGGGTGGCTGGCGTAGCCGCCCGTCCACCAACGCAGCTGGGCCACCGCCTCCGGGTGCTCTTCGAGGTCCACGAAGCGGTAGGGGATGCCCAGGCGCTCGAGGTAACGCCGCACCAGCTGGGATTGGGCACACCAGCGGGTGCCGTAGACCACCACCGGCGCTAGGGTCGGGGTGCGGTAGAGCATCGCTTACCTCCGGAGCGCGTCCAAAGCCGCGAAGAGTTCCTCGATGGGGGGAACATGGTGGAGGTAGGGCGAGACGTGGGCATAGCGAATCACCCCTGAGCCGTCCACCACGTACAAAGCCCGCTCGCTGAAGCCGTCGTTTTCCCGGAAGACCTGGTAACGACGGGCCACTTCTCCCTTGGGGTGGAAGTCCGAGAGCAGGGGGAAAGCGATCCGCCGCAGCGCCGCCCAAGCCCCGTGGGAGTAGATCGAGTCCACCGAGATGCCCAGGATTTGGGCTCCGCGCCGCTCGAATTCGGCCAATTCGCTTTGGTAGAGGTCGAGCTGCTGGCTACAGCCGGGGCTCCAGTCGAGCGGGTAGAAGACCAGCACCACCGGCCTACCCCGGAAGTCCGAAAGCCGGATATGCTCGCCTTGCGCGTTGGGCAAGGAGAAATCTGGAGCCGGGCCGCCCACCGGTAGGCCCGGGTTGACGGCTGCGGCCTCCATCTTAGGGGCGCTCTTATAGAGGTTGCGCAGCCACTCCAGCCCCCCTTCGCTTAGGGAGGCCTGGCCTTGCTGCCGCCACGCTTCCTGGGTCATGGCGAACAACACGGATAGCGCTTCCCGCTCGGGCCCCTGGGGCAGCTGGGGCTCGAGCGCCATGAACCGCTGTGCGAGTTCGGCGAACCTCTGGCTCATGATCACCTCCCAGCATCACCCTTGCCATTTCCCACGCAATAGCTTTTCGGTCTCCTCCTTATGCCGGGTTTCTTCCGAGATGATCTCCTGAAGGTCGTTGGAGAGGCCGAAGTCTCCCAGCGATTCGGCTTCTCTCATGCGCTGGACGTAGCGAGCGATGGTCTGCGCCTCGGCCTCCCGCACCGCCTCCAGCATCTCTCGCGCGCTCTTGGCGGCAGGCACGGGGGCGGGGAGGGTGGTGGGCTCCCCGCCCAAGGCCGCGATTTTGTCGGCCAAGAGCTGGGCATGGCGCAGCTCGTCTTGGATCTCGGTCAGGAAAAACTCCTTCAGCTCCTGGCGGTGAATGCCAGCCACCGAGGCGGCATAGGTGGTGTACTGAATGATGGCGGCGTACTCATGCGAGAGGTCTTGGTTGAGGCCTTGGAGAAGGGTTTCCCTGTCCATACGCACCTCCTTTAGGCTTGTACCGGGGCCTGGACCTCAAAGCTGAGGCCTTGTGGCCCTGCGTTCACCCGCAAGTAGGCCCCGTCTTGCACCTCGCCGGCCAGGATCTTCTTGGCCAAGGGGGTCTCGAGTTCGCGCTGGATCACCCGCTTCAAGGGACGTGCCCCGAATACCGGGTCGTAGCCGCGCTCGGCCAAGAAGCGCTTGGCCTCGGGGGAGAGCTCCAGGGTGATGCGCCGCTCAGTAAGCCGATGCCGCAGGCCCTCGAGCTGGATCTCCACGATCTGGGCGATCTGCTCCTGGGTGAGCGGTTTGAACACCACGATCTCGTCCAGACGGTTCAGGAACTCGGGGCGGAAGTTCTTCTGCAAGACCTCGAAGACCCGGTTGCGGATGGTCTCGTAGGGAAGACCCGCCTGGATGCCCTCGAGGATCAGCGGCGAGCCCAGGTTCGAGGTCAGGATGATCACCGTGTTGCGGAAGTCCACCGTGCGCCCCTGCCCGTCGGTGAGCCGCCCGTCGTCGAGGATCTGCAACAGCACATTGAACACGTCGGGGTGGGCCTTCTCGATCTCGTCGAAGAGGATCACCGAGTAGGGGCGGCGGCGCACCGCTTCGGTGAGCTGCCCGCCTTCCTCATAGCCCACGTATCCCGGAGGCGCTCCGATGAGCCGGGCCACGGTGTGCTTCTCCTGGTACTCCGACATGTCGATGCGCACCATGTTCTCTTCGGTGTCGAAGAGCTGGGCGGCCAGGGTTTTGGCCAGCTCGGTCTTGCCCACCCCGGTAGGCCCCAGGAAGAGGAAGCTCCCGATGGGGCGGTTGGGGTCTTTGAGGCCGGCCCTGGCCCGCCGGATGGCGTCGGCTACGGCGACGATGGCCTCGTCTTGGCCCACCACCCGTTTGTGCATCTCCTCTTCGAGCCGCAGGAGCTTCTCGCGCTCCCCCTCCAAGAGCTTGCTCACCGGGATGCCGGTCCAGCGCGAGACCACCTGGGCGATATCCTCCTCGGTGACCTCCAGCCGGACGAACTTGGCGTTCCTGAGCTCTTCGGAGAGCTCCTTTACCCGGGCTTCGAGCCGGGGCAGCTCGCCGTAGCGCAACTCGGCGGCCTTGTTGAGGTCGTAGGCCCGCTCGGCCTGCTCGATGCGCGTGCGCACCTCGTCGAGCTTCTGCTGGGCTTCGCGCAAGGACTTCAGCACCTCGCGCTCGGCTTCCCACTCGGTTTTGAGCTTGCCGATCTCCTCGTTGAGGCTGGCGATCTCCGCCTCGATGTCGTCCAGCCGGGCCTTGGACTCGAGGTCGGTCTCCTTCTTCAAGGCCTGGCGCTCGATCTCCAGTTGGAGCTTCTTGCGCTCGAGCGAGTCGATCTGCTCGGGGCTCGATTCCAGCGCCATGCGGATGCGGGCCGCCGCCTCGTCGATGAGGTCGATGGCCTTGTCGGGAAGCTGCCGATCCGAGATGTAGCGGTGCGAGAGCACCGCCGCGGCCACGATGGCCGGGTCGCTGATCCGGACCCCGTGGTGCACCTCGTACTTCTCCTTGATCCCGCGCAGGATGGAGATGGTGTCCTCCACGCTGGGCTCTTCCACGAACACCGGCTGGAAGCGGCGCTCGAGGGCGGCATCCTTCTCGATCTCGCGGTACTCGTCCAGGGTAGTCGCCCCGATCATGTGCAGCTCGCCCCGGGCCAGCGCGGGCTTGAGCATGTTCCCGGCGTCCACCGCGCCCTCGGCCTTGCCCGCTCCGACCACGGTGTGCAGCTCGTCCACGAACAGGATCACCTCGCCCGCGCTCTGGATGGCCTCCTGAATCACCGCCTTCATGCGCTCCTCGAACTCGCCGCGGTACTTGGCCCCGGCCAGCAGGGAGCCCATCTGGAGCGAGATGATCCGCTTGCCCTTGAGCCCCTCGGGCACGTCACCCTTGACGATCCGCTGGGCCAGCCCTTCCACGATGGCGGTCTTACCCACCCCGGGCTCGCCGATGAGCACCGGGTTGTTCTTAGTCCGGCGCAGCAGGATCTGCACCGTGCGGCGGATCTCCTCGTCGCGCCCGATCACCGGGTCGAGCTTGCCCTGCTCGGCCAAAGCGGTGAGGTCGAGGCCGTACTGCTCGAGGGCTTGGTAAGTACCCTCTGCGTTTGCGCTGTCCACTTTCTTCCCTCCTCGTATCTCCTGAACGGCGGCCCGGAGCGCGCTGATGCTAGGCAGCCCAGCGTAGCCGGTCTCGGCCAGGGCCAGGGTGAGCGTGTCTACGGCCACGAACTTATCGCCGAGCTCCTTGGCGAGGGCCTCGGTGCGGTCAAAAACCGCGCTGAGGCGGTTGGATAGGTACTGCCCCCCCTCGGCGCCGGAGACCTTGGGCAGCCGGCCCAGTTCGGTCTGTGCGGCCTGGTAGATGGCGGCGGGGTTCCCGCCCGCTCGCTCCACCAGCCGGGCCGGCAGGCCCTGGGGGTCCCGTAGCAGCACCGCAACCAGGTGTGGCACATCCATAGCCTGGTTGGAGAGCTGGCGCGCCAGGGTCTGGGCTTGGGCTAGGGCTTGTCTAGCTTGTTCGGTCCAGGCCTCGAGATTCATAGCTGAATATTAGTATGATAGTTGAGCGTCATATTGTCAAGTTAGCTTAGTGTAATTCCTGACCCCGGAAGCCCTTTGGGGCTTCCGCAGGGTCTGGTGTGCTGCTGGTAGATGCCCGCCGGGCTATGCCAGATAGGTCCTGAACCATTCCAAAGTCAAGCGCCAGGCATCCTCCGCAGCCGCCGGGTTATAGTTGGCCCCGGTGTTGTTGTGGAAAGCGTGGTTGGCCCCCTCATAGATCTTGATCTGGTACTTGACGCCCGCTTTTTTGAGGGCTTCCTCGAGCGCGGGGATCCCGGCGTTGATGCGGGTGTCGTTGCCGCCATAGATGCCCAGCACCGCGGCTTTGATGTTAGGGACTTTGTCCAGGTCGGGGGCCGGTCCGTAGAAGGGCACCGCGGCTTTGAGCTCGGGGGCTTCGGTGGCCAACCGCCAGGTGAGGCCGCCGCCAAAGCAAAACCCCACCGCCCCCAGCCTGTCGGCGCGCACGCCTGGGGTGCTCTTCAGCACCTTGAGGGCCTCCTGCAGGTTGGCGATGTGCTCTTCGGGAGGAGTTTGCGCCAGGTAGCTCGAGATCTGCGCGGTGTCGGTGAACTTGGCGGTCCCCCCTATTTTCGATACCAGGTCGGGAGCCAAGGCGATGTACCCAGCTTTGGCTAGGCGGCGGGCCACGTCTTGGATATAGGGTTGTAGGCCGCGGTTCTCGTGGATCACCACCACCCCTGGGGCAGAGGGGTTTCCGGCGGGGCGGGCCAGGTAGGCGATATGCTCAAAGCCCCGGGCGGTATAGCGGATCTCCTGAGCCTGGATGGCCGGGTCGTTGGGGTCCACCAGCGGCTTGGACTCCGGGGCCGGGGCCTGAGGATTGGCCTGCTGGGCCTGGGCCAGTTCGGCAGCGCTCACGCCGGTCACGCCCAGCGAGGTGAGGAGCATCCGGGCCCCCGGCACCCCGCCCCCTAGCAGCACGGTGCGGCGCAAAAACTCGCGGCGGTCGATCTCCCCTTCGCGGTAATCCTCGGCAAACTCCTCGGCCACATAGCGGAACAGATCCTGGCGGTCCGACATGGAGGGTACCTCCCAGGGTCTCAGTGTCCCCCTTTTACGAGGTACAAAGCTCGAGTCGGGCTACAAATACACGAACTCCCCGGCGCTGCCGCCACGAAGCCAGGGAGCAGCAGGATTAGCGCCCGTAGCGCTCGAGCACCTCTACCACCAACGCCGCCCCGATCAGGTTGACCCCCAGGTCGTGGCGGATGCGCTCGGCGCGGCGGAGGCGCCAGAGGTCTTGGGGCTGGAAGTACCAATGGCCACCGGCCTCCATCGGCTCGACAAAGCCGATCTCCACGTAGGCGCGCACCGCCGCCGGGGAAAGCCCCTCGCTGGTGAGGGCCTCGAGGCTATACAGCTCGCTGCGCACCAGCATCTATACCCTCCTAATGCCGGACCTTGAGCAATTCCGCTAGCTGCCGGTACAGCCGCTCCTCCTCGGGGGTGGGGTGAGAGGGGACGGTGAGGCGTACCTCGGCGTACTGGTCACCCCGCCCACCTTCCCGGCGGGGCCAGCCTTTGCCCCTAAGGCGTAGCTTCCGCCCGGCCTGGGTGTGCTTGGGGATGGTGAGCTCCACCGGGCCATCCAGGGTGGGTACCCGGACGGGACCTCCCACCACCGCGATAGGAGCCGGCACATCCACGCCGACATAGACATCGTCGCCCTCCAGGCGGAATACCTCGCTGGGCTCGAGGCGAACGGTCAGGTAGAGGTCGCCCCCCCGGCGGCCCTTCCCGGCCAGGCGAATCCGCTGGCCGTCGCGCACCCCGGCGGGAATGCGCACGCTGAGCCGCTCGCCGTCAATGGTGAGGATCTTCTCGCCCCCTCGGTAGGCCTCTTCCAAGGACAAAGAGAGTTCCGCCTCCAAGTCTTGCCGGGCTCGAGCCTGGCGGCCTATGTTCCCGAAGAGGTCACCGAAGCCACCGCCAAAGAGCTGCTGGAAAAAATCGGAAAAGTCGCCCACGTTGGCGCCGGGTATATGGCCGCTCCAAGCTCCACCCGGCGGCGGGCCCTGCCAACCCGCCGAGGCAGCTTGGGTACCGTATTGATCGTAGAAACGCCGCTTCTCCGGGTCGGAGAGCACCGTGTAGGCTTCGTTGATCTCCTTGAACTTTTCCTCGGCTCCGGGGTCTTTGTTGACATCCGGATGGTATTTGCGGGCCAACTTCTTAAAAGCCTTCTTGATCTCGTCTTGCGAGGCGTTCTTGGAGACCCCCAGTGTGGCGTAGTAATCCTTGTAGGCCATACCATTCAGACGTGCGGGTCGCAGCCCGGGGTTCAGCTATCGGCGCTTGTGGGTTGACCTTCCGCCTCAGGCGCCTTGCCGCTACCCACTACGACCCGCGCCGGGCGCACCAACATCTCGCCGTACTTGAAGCCCTGTTGGTAAACGTGGAGTACCTTGCCTTCTTCCCCTTCTACCGCCCCGATGGCCTCGTGGTAGCGAGGGTCGAACTCGGCGCCGACCCCAGCCACCGGCTCCACCCCTAAACTGCCCAAGTTGCGGCGGAAGTTCTCGAGCACGCTCTTTACGCCGGGCAGGAGTTCTTCGGGCTTAGCCTGAGCGAATCCCAGCGCCCGCTCGAGGTCGTCCAGCGCCGGGAGCAAAGCCCGGATCGCTTCAAACTTGCCGCTGCGCTGAGCCTCGGCCAGCTCGACGGCCATGCGCTTGCGGTAGTTATCAAAGTCGGCATAAAGCCGAATGTACTTGTCTTTAGCGGCCTTGAGTTCCGCCTGCAACAATTCGTTCTCGCCCTTCAGGCGCTCGAGCTCAGAGATCTCCGCCTGCGCCTCCGGGGCCTCGGTCTGGATGCTTTCGTTGGGGTTCTCGGGCTTCATGCTCTCGCTCCTGCCAAACGTCGGGGCCGAAGGTCAAGGGCAGTCCCGCCTCTCGCCCCTCGACCCCGGACACCGGCGCTAGTCGGCGGGCTTGTAGTCCGCGTCGATCACATCATCGCTCTTGCCCTGGCCGCTGGGGTTCCCGCCAGCCGTGGCTCCTACCGTAGCCCCTTGTTCGTAGGCTTGGATGGCCTGGATCAACTCCTCGGTGGCGGAACGCAGCTCGGCATCGGGGGCGTCGCGGTCTACCAGGTCTTTGGCCTTGGCGATGGCGGCCTCGAGGCGGCTCTTGGCTTCGGGGGTGCTTTGTTTCTCGCCCACCACCCGTTCGGCCTGGATGCGGGCGGTGTCGAGGTTGTTCTTGAGCTCGGCGTGCTCTTTGCGCCGCCGGTCAGCCTCGGCGTTGGCTTCAGCCTCCTTCACCATGCGCTGGATCTCGGCTTCGGAGAGGGTGGTGGTGTTTTGGATGGTGATGCTGGCCTCTTTGCCGGTGCTCTTCTCCTTGGCGGTCACGTGCAGGATGCCGTTGGCGTCGATGTCGAAGGTCACCTCGATCTGCGGCATGCCTGCGGGCATGGGCGGGATGCCCTCGAGCTTGAAGCGGCCCAGGCTTTTGTTGTCCGCCGCCATGGGGCGCTCACCTTGCAACACGTGGATCTCTACCCCAGGCTGGTTGTGCTGGGCGGTGCTGAAGATCTCGCTCTTGCGGGTAGGGATGGTGGTGTTGCGCGGGATGAGCACCGTCATCACCCCGCCCTTGGTCTCTACCCCCAGCGAGAGGGGGGTTACGTCCAGAAGCACCACGTCCTCCACGTGCCCGGTGAGCACCCCGGCCTGCACCGCCGCGCCTAGGGCTACTACCTCGTCCGGGTTCACGCTGCGGTTGGGTTCCTTGCCCAGCATCTCCCGCACGATCTGCTGCACCGCCGGAACCCGGGTCGCCCCGCCCACCAGGATCACCTCGTCGATCTTGCTGGCGGGAAGGCCGGCATCCTTTAGCGCCTGTTCGACCGGCCCCCGGATGCGCTTCAGCAGAGGCTGAATGAGCTCTTCAAACTTGGCCCGGGTGAGCTTCTTCTCCAGGTGCAGCGGGGTTTTGGAAACCGGGTCAAGCCCGATAAAGGGCAGGCTGATGGTGGTCTCAGTGACGTTGGAAAGCTCGATCTTGGCCTTTTCGGCGGCCTCGATGAGGCGCTGTAGGGCCTGCTTATCGGCCTTGAGATCCACCCCGCCGGACTCCTTTTTGAACTCCTCGGCCAGCCAGTTCACGATGGCGTAGTCCATGTCCGAGCCACCGAGGTGGGTATCGCCGGAGGTGGATTTCACCTCAAACACCCCCTCGCCGATCTCGAGCACCGTCACGTCGAAGGTCCCGCCACCCAGGTCGAAGACCAGCACCGTCTCGTTGCCCTTCTTGTCCAGGCCGTACGCCAAAGCCGCCGCGGTGGGCTCGTTGATGATCCGCAGCACCTCGAGGCCGGCGATCTTCCCGGCGTTGGCGGTGGCCTCGCGCTGGGAGTTGTTGAAGTAGGCCGGCACCGTGATCACAGCCTTGGTGATGCGCTCCCCCAACTTCTTGGAGGCATCGTCTACCAGTTTGCGCAGGATCATGGCCGAGAGCTCTTCGGGGGTATATTGCTTATCCCCGATGCGCACCCGCACCCCACCATCCGGCCCCGGCTCGACCTTGTAGGGAACCCGGCCCGCCTCCTCGCGTACCTCGTCCCAGCGACGCCCGATAAAACGCTTGATCTCGAAGACGGTGCCCTCCGGGTTCAGTACGGCCTGGCGGCGGGCCATGCGCCCCACCAGGGTTTCGCTGCCTTTGAACGCTACCACGCTAGGGGTGGTGCGCTCGCCTTCGCTGTTTTCCAACACGGTGGGCTGTCCACCCTCCATGATCGCAATCACGCTGTTGGTGGTACCCAAGTCAATGCCCACGGCTTTTGCCATCTTCGTCACCTCGTCAGTGGAGTTGCCAACCCCGACTAAGGGCGGCTCACTAACCACTAGACTAGCTTTTCTATTGACTAATGTCAATAGACTTGAGCGTAATATTGTCAAGTTGGGGCGCACCCGGCTGCATTACGCAGGGAAGTAGCCCTGATTCGCCCCAGAGAGGCCGCTGGGCAGAGTGATGCTTTAACTACCTTCGGCTCATCCTCAAGGTGTACCCTTAGTTATACGAGGAACCTAGCGATGAACCGACTCCCCTTCAACCTTTGGATTGTGCTGATCGCCGCTATTCTCATCGCCTGGGCGTTTAGTCTAGCGGGCACGCAAAACCAGTCGGGAAGCATCGGCTACGCCACTTTTGTGCAAGAGGTGGAGCGCAACCGGGTGCAGGAGATCACCATCGAGGGAACCCGCCTCACGGGCCGACTCTCCGACGGGGAGCGCTTTACCACCTACGCCACCCAACCTCCCAGCGATGCCACGGTACGGGATTGGATTAAGAAGGGGATCAACGTGATCGTAGCGGCCCCACCCCGGGATAATCCCTTCTCCGGAATTCTGATTCCCGTTTTGGTGCTGGTCTTGATCTTCGGGTTGTTCTGGTATTTCTCGCGCAACTTCCGCGGGGGCGGCAACGATGGGGCATTCAGCTTTACCAAAAGCCGAGCCAAGGTGCTCACCGAAGCCCCCAAGACCAACTTCCGTGACGTGGCGGGTTGCGACGAGGCCAAAGAGGAGCTAAAGGAACTGGTAGAGTTCCTCAAAAATCCCGGCCGCTTCCACGAGATGGGGGCCCGCATCCCCAAGGGGGTACTGCTGGTAGGGCCGCCTGGATCGGGCAAGACCCATATCGCTCGAGCGGTGGCGGGGGAGGCCAAGGTTCCTTTCATCACCGCCTCGGGCTCGGACTTCGTGGAGATGTTCGTGGGCGTGGGAGCTGCCCGCGTGCGCGACCTCTTCGAGACCGCCAAGCGCCACGCGCCCTGCATCGTCTTCATCGATGAGATTGACGCGGTGGGCCGCCGCCGGGGAGGTGGCGTGGGTGGGGGCAACGACGAACGCGAGCAGACCCTAAACCAACTGCTGGTCGAGATGGACGGTTTCGAGAAGGAGACCAGCATCATCGTAATGGCCGCGACCAACCGCCCCGATGTGCTCGACCCGGCCCTGTTACGCCCGGGCCGTTTCGACCGCCAGGTGCCCATCGACGCCCCGGACGTACGAGGCCGGGAACAGATCCTCAAGATCCACTCCAAGGGTAAGCCGCTGGGCGAGGACGTGGACCTAGCCCTGCTGGCCAAGCGCACCCCTGGCTTCGTGGGGGCTGACCTCGAGAACCTCCTCAACGAAGCCGCGCTCCTCGCAGCCCGCGACGGACGCAAAAAGATCGCCATGAAAGACCTCGAGGAGGCCGCCGATCGGGTCATCATGGGTCCGGCCCGCAAGAGCTTGGTGATCACCCCCAAAGACCGGGAAGTCACCGCCTACCACGAGGCCGGGCACGCCTTGGCGGCGCACTTCTTGGAGAACGCCGACCCGGTGCACAAGCTCACCATCGTGCCGCGCGGGCGGGCCATGGGTTTTATGATGCCTAGCCGGCAAGACACCCTGCACTGGTCGAAGAAACGCCTCACCGATCAGATCGCCGTAGCGTTAGCGGGCCGGGCCGCCGAGGAGTTGGTGTTTGACGACGTGACTACCGGGGCCGAGAACGACTTCCGCCAAGCCACCGACCTAGCGCGCCGCATGATCACCGAGTGGGGCATGCATAAGGACTTCGGTCCGGTGGCCTACCAAGTGCGTGAAGATACTTACCTGGGCGGCTACGACGTGCGCCAGTACTCCGAGGAAACGGCCCGCCGCATCGACGAGGCAGTCAAGGCGCTGCTCGAGGAGCAGCGCGAGCGGGTAGTCAAGCTCCTGACGGAGAAACGGGATATCCTCGAGCGGGTGACGCAAGCCCTTTTGGAGTACGAAACCCTCAACGCCGAGCAGTTCGTTCGGGTGGTGGAGGGCTTGCCGGTGGAAGAATCCCCTTCCGAACCGCCCAAGGACAAGGAGGAGAAAGAAGTCCCCCGCATCGTGCCCAAGATCAAGCCGGGGAGCGCGCTAGGTGGGGCCTAAGGCCCAAAGCCGCCTGCGGCCGTGCGCGCAACCTCACACGCCCCCCGGGCGATCCAAGCTTAGACTGGCGAAGACCGGCCGCCCTATGCGGCTAAGGAGGGAAATATGGCGGTAAAAAGGCTCAAGGCAAGTCCCCAAGGCGAACCCCAGCTTCTCCCTACCCATAACGACCTGGCCGCCGATGTCCGGCGCTCTGTCGTCGCGTTGCTACAACCCCGCCTCGCTGATGCGGTAGACTTGCACTGGCAAGCCAAACAAGCCCACTGGAACGTGAAGGGGCCGAACTTCATCGGACTGCACGAACTCTTTGACCGCTTGGCCGAGGCCGTGGATGAGTGGGCCGACCTCCTAGCGGAGCGCATCGTCCAGCTCGGCGGGATCGCCGAAGGTACGGTCAAGGTGGCTGCTGGACGATCGGCTTTGCCCGATTACCCCCTGCACGCTACGGAATGGGCCGAGCACGTCGAGGCGGTTTCCCAGGCTCTCTCGAGCTTTGGTCAGGCAGTACGCAGGGCGATTGACCAAGCGGGCGATTTGGGCGACCAGGACACCGCCGACCTCTGCACCGAGATCTCCCGTGCGGTGGACAAGATGTTGTGGTTCGTGGAGGCCCACACGCGGAGTAGCGGGCAATAAAGCAGCCTACCTGCTCAAAAATCCAGCCAGCCCGTTGATTGTCACTGCTATAATCACCGTACCAAACAGGTAAGACAGTAAGGCGTGCTGCCAGGCCAGACGCCGCATGCGCGTGGTGGTTAGGGTGGTGTCGGAAACCTGAAAGGTCATCCCTACGGTGAAGGCGATATAGACGAAATCTTGGTAGCAAGGAGCTTGGGGGCTGTTGAAGTCTATCCCCTGCCTGCCGCTTTCATAGTACTGGCGGGCATAGTGCAGGGCGTAAAGAGTATGAATCATCCCCCACGACACCGCCACTACCAATACCCCCAGCCCGGTGAGAGCGCTTGAAAGCACCGGGTTCTCCTGCCGCACCGCGCTAGCCTGGTCCAGTGCAAACAACGCGCCGGCCAAGCTAGCAATAGCCCCCAGCGTCACCACCGCCGCCGAAGCCGCACGCCCCTCGTCTTCCCGCAGGGCCACTGCCTCGGTTTGCTCAGGGCTGGCGCTCAACAACAGCGGCCATATTGAGATTAGAAATGCGCCGCAAAACCCGGTCCAGCCAGATAGGACAGGGATTTCCCAAGGCTGTTGCGGAACCAGCAACCCCACCCCTACCCCCACCACGGCGGAGATGGCTAACCGGACCAGGGCAGGCACGGGGCGGATGTCCATAGCTATGGCATGGGGTAAGAAGCGAACGGGAGACGCATAGCGCCCCCCGCCGGAAGGGAAGGTAAGAACTTACTTCTTAACTTTCTCCTTCAGGGCTTTGCCGGGCTTGAAGGCCGGGTACGAGGAGGCGGGGATCTTGATCTTCTGGGTGGTGCCGGGCTTCACGCCGGTGCGGGCCTTGCGCTTGCGAACCTCGAAGGTGCCAAAGCCGGTGAGCTGCACCTTGTTGCCACTAGCCAAAGCGTCTTGCAGGTGGCTTAGGAAGTGGTCCACCGCGGTCTTGGCATCCTTTTTCTTCATACCCGCAGAGCTAGCGATCATATCGATCAGGTCAGCTTTCGTTTTGGTTTTCTTCGCCATTCGTCACCTCCTATATTTCCCTTCGCCAACGACTATAGCACATATTAGGCGCAAAACGCAAGCTGTTGACCGGGTTTCTTTCTCTTAATGCTTAGGCTTTTGATTGCGTAAGATTTGGGTCGGGATGGTACTTGGGTGGCAAAAGTGCGATAACCGCGGCCTCGATTTGCCTTGTAAGGGCGTCTAGCGCTTGGTGATCGAGCTTTTGTTCACTTATTTGAATGGGTTGGCCGAAAACCACTTTGATGGGCCGTCGCAAGTAGACTTTTCGCCCGTAGGGCCAGGCCTCATAGCTGCCAATTACTCCCACGGGGACCACAGTAGCCCCGGTCCGCGCGGCGATGGCGGCCACCCCGGTTTTGAAGGGCAACACCTTGCCCTCACGGCCTCGCGTCCCGGAAGGAAAGATGCCAAAGGCTTTCCCTTCTCTGAGTACCCGGATGGCCGCTTTGATAGCCCCCAAGTCGCCGGCTCCGCGCTCTACCGGGATGACGTAGAGCTGGGGTAGCAACCAGGAGAGTATAGGCATCTTGAAGGGCTCAGAGCGCGCCATGAACACTACCGGGCGGCGAATACCTGAACCGATAGCGATAGGATCCACAATGGAAAAGTGGTTGGCCGCCAGGATCACCGGCCCGGTTTTGGGGACATTCTCAGCACCTTCAACTCGGTAACCGAACAAGACCCGCAACAAGAAGTTGGCAATGTACCAGGCGATGCGATACACCATGGGGATAGCTTATCGTGGTGGGTGAGGGATAGGCGACCGGGAGCCCCATTGGCCTGATCCACCGCCTTTGGCGTATGGCGTACGACCAAAACAGGGCCCCAGGGCTGATGGACATCTTTCTAAGTTGCGGTAAAGTAGCTTGACCCATGTTCCCGCTTTATGACATCAACCGCTCTCGCCGCGTTCCTTACGTGCTGCGGTTATTGGTGCTGACGAACCTAGCCGTATTCGTTTGGCAGTTTTTTCTCTTTCCCGACCCCGATCAGGCCATCTTGCAGTATGGGTTCATCCCCTCGAGGTTCTGGGCCGACCCCACGGCGGAGTGGCCACGAATTTTCACCAGCATGTTCTTGCACGGCGGGCTTGCGCACCTATTGGGGAACATGTGGTTTTTATGGGTCTTTGGCGACAACGTCGAAGACCGCTTGGGCCATCTTCGCTTTTTGCTGTTCTACCTTCTGGGCGGTGTCGCGGCGGCTTTGGCCCAAGGGTTGGTGTTTGCCTCCACCGGTGCCCCTATGGTGGGGGCATCCGGAGCGATCTCCGCGGTGCTGGGGGCTTATATCGTGCTTTTCCCTCGCGCCACGGTGCTGTCGCTGGTAGGTTGGATCCCCCTGCCGGTTCCGGCCTTTATTTACCTGGGTTATTGGGCCTTGATCCAGCTCTTGCAAAGCTTCGCCGGAGTGGAGGGGATCGCCTTCTGGGCGCACATCGGCGGCTTTATCTTCGGGATGGTGTCGGTACGGGTGTTTACCCCGCCCTGGACCTCGAGGCGCTACTAGCGGTCTGCTAACAGGATTTACAACGACCCTCAGAGCGCAACGCTACGCCCGGAGCCACCTCTGAAGCCCATCTCATCTACTGACCTTAGGCTAGGGTTTATGCGGTGGGGGCTTCTGTTGCTGGTGCTGCTGGCCTTGGGTTGCCGGGGCCAGCAGCTGCCGGGAGCGTACCAGGAACTCGAGCGGGCCTTGCAGCAACAGGACCTCCTGGCCCTGGCCAGCCTGGCCGCTGACCCTGGTTTTGCCGGGCTGGTGGCGGCGCGCACGCTGGCCGCCGATCCCACCCTTTCCGCCCTCGAGCGAGCCCCCCACGCCTTAGCCTGGGCGCGCTTTCTCGAGCAATCAAGGGCCTTTGAGCCGGGCTTCACCCCTCGCACCGCTTGGGCACAGGCCGCCCCGCTTCTGGAAGCCGCCGGGATGCGCACCGAGGCTATCGAGGCGTACACCCGGCTCCTACCTGCCCCGGAAGCGGTCTCCGGCCTGCGTCGCCTGACCTCGGGCGATGACCTCTACCATAGGCTCTACGCGGGCAAAGCCTATGAAGCGCTGGTAGAGGTCTTGCCGGAGGGGGTACGACCCGACCTTAGGGCGCCTGCGCTGTACCGGTTGGGGCGCTACCGCGAGGCCATTCCCGCGTATCGGGAGTGGTCTAAAACCGACCCCAAAGGGCTCTACGGTTTGGGCTGGAGCCTTTACCTGAGCAATCAACAGGCGCTGGGCATCCAAACCTTGGCCCGCTACGATCTACGCGAGAGCCGCTTTGCCCAGGGGGCTTGGTTGCAGAGTCAGGGACAGATCCCCCAGGCCATCGCCGCCTACCGCGAAAGCACCCCCGAGGGGCAATGGCGGGCAGCAGGGTTGCTCGAGCAGGGAGGTCGCCTCCGCGAGGCCCTCCTGGTTTATCTCCAGCTGGCCCGGCCCCAGCCTGCCTCTGACCGCTCCTCCTCCCCGGCGTCTTTCCGCGACGACGCCGCTTACCGAGCCTGGGTACTGGCCCGACAGATCGGCGCGGGCGAGCTCGAGCGCCAAGCGTACACCCTGCTTGGGGGCGGGCTAGCCGTCCTGGCCGGGAAGCCCCTCGAGCCCAAGCTAGCCCCCGCGCTCCCCCCTCTAGCGCAAGAGCCCTCGGCCATCCCCATAGCCCGTGCACTCGCCCAGCACGGAAAAACCGAGTGGGCCCGGGGCGAGCTGCGCTACGCCCTGCTGCAAACCTCCGACCCTTCCAGCCAACTGGCCCTGCTGCGAGAGCTGCAGGCGCTGGGGGCTTACCGTGAAACGATCCGCTCGGCCAGAGAGCTTCCCCCAAGCCGAGCGGTTTTGGAGGTAGTCTACCCCCGCGCCTACGCCGAGTGGGTCGAGAAGTACGCCCAAGCCAACGGGCTCGAGCCCTCCTTGCTCTGGGGGTTGATGTGGCAAGAGTCGCACTTCGATCCCCAGGCGGTGAGCCGTACCGGGGCCCAAGGGCTGTTGCAGTTTACCCGCCCCACCTGGGAGGATGTGGCGCGGATGCTGGGGGAAACCTCCGGTGATCGCTTCGACCCCGAGACCTCGATCCGCTACGGAGCCCGTTATCTACGCTGGCTCTACGACCGCTGCACCTTTGTGGACGAGGCGGAACGCTGGCCCTGCGCAGTCCTGGCCTACAATGGCGGGATTGGCTACGTGCGGCGGGGTATCGAAGCAAGCGGTTCGCTGAAGAACTTTTTGCGCTTTCAGGAACGAGAGGAACCTCGCGAATTCTTACCGAGCGTGCTGGAAGCCTACGCCTACTACCATTACTTGTACTGAAAAGTGGTCTCGGGCTAAACGCAAGACGCCGCGTGGGGTGGGCCGGGATTTCGGCGCGCACGCCGCAACGGCTTGGTTATTGACCCGGGGAGAGGCCCATGGATGCTGAGTGTCTCCAGCCCTAGGCTTCGGTAAGGCTTGGGAAATAAAGCACAAATTGTGAGCTGATGGCTAGCCCCTCTTTGAGAAAAGAAGTACAAATGTCCCTAGAGCCGGCGGCAGCGAGCCTGCCCCGCGGTCCCGGTGGAATGGCGGCGGTAACAAAGCCAACGGGATTGCCTAACCCCAGGAGGATTTAGATGGCAAAAAAGCACGTGGTTATATTAGGCGCAGGGTTTGCCGGGCTAGGCGCGGTGCGGGTGCTAGGGCGCGAAAAGGATCTGCAAATCACACTGGTGGATAAAAACAATTACCACCTCTTTCTGCCCCTTCTGTACCAGGTGGCCTCCGCTGGGCTCGAGGCCCCCCAGATTGCCATGCCGATCCGAGCCTTCTTGCGCCGCTACCCTAATGCCCAGTTCGTAATGGGCCAGGCCGAGCGGGTGGACACCCAGGCCAAGGTGCTCTTTGTGGATGGCCAGCCCATTCCCTACGACTATCTCATCGTGGGCAGCGGAAGCCGCAGCTTCGACTTCGGCATTCCTGGGGTGGCCCGGTACGCCCTGGGGCTCAAAAGCCTCGAGGAGGCCCTGCGGGTGCGCGACCGAGCCCTCTCGGCCGCCGAAGAGGCGGCGCGGACCCCCGATCCTCAGCGGCGCCAGGCCCTGCTGACCTTTGTGATCGTGGGAGGGGGCCCCACCGGGGTGGAGCTGGCAGGGGCTTTGGGCGAACTCAAAAAACACGTGGTCGCCCGGGATTACCCGGAGTTGCGGGGCGCTGAACTGCGCATCGTGCTGATCGAGGCGAGCAAGCGTCTACTGGGGGCTTTTTCCGAAGCCTCTTCGCGCTACGCGGAACGCTCCCTCAAGTCTTTGGGGGTAGAGGTGCTCAAAGACAGTCGAGTGGCCGAGGTCAGCGAAGCCGGGGTCCGGCTCGAGAGCGGCGAGTTCATCCCCAGCTTTGTGGTGGTCTGGTCGGCAGGGGTAGCAGGAGCAGCCCTGCCGGGCCTACCTACCACACGCGGCAACCGCGTCGCCACCACTCCCGAACTCTTTGTGCCGGAGGCCCCTGAGGTGTATGTGGCCGGGGACATGAACTACCTCGAGGTGAACGGCAAGCCCCTGCCGCAAGTCGCCCCCACCGCCATGCAGCAAGGGACCTGGGCCGCCCGGAACATCCTGCGCCGCCTACGAGGGCAGCCACAACTCCCCTTCCGCTATAAAGACAAGGGCAACCTGGCGGTACTGGGGCGGGCCAAGGCGGTGGCCGAGCTGGGCCGGGTCAAGTTCACGGGGTTCTTGGCTTGGGTTACCTGGCTGGCCGTGCACATCTACTACCTAGCGGGGTTCCGCAACCGGCTGCTGGTGCTCTCCAACTGGGCCTATAGCTACTTGACTTACGATTACGCGGTACGGGTCATCCACCGGCGCCACTCCTTCCCCCAAGGTGAAGGGGTCGGGAAGGATCCCGAGCCGGTGCTGGCGTAAAGGACCGCAAACGCAGCCCCCTCCTGCTGGGAGGGGGCTGCGCTGCTTTTTGTGGCCGCGTTGGGCGGCTCATTCCTCCTCGAGCACTTCAGCCTCGAGCGTCCTGCGCAGCTCTTCCAGGTCGGCTTTGCCCGCATCGAGCTCCTGAGCGATTTTCTGGATCGCCAGCCGCACCACCTCGGATTTCGAGACCAGGCGTTCGGGGCTGGAGAGCTCATAGGCCGCCTTGGTCAGGAGGGCGTCCTGGTCATCGCTGATTACCACTTGCAGGCGTTTTTTCTCCTTTTTGGGCATCGCTGGGTTAATTCTCCTGGGATGTTTATATCCAACAGCCTTTGCCTCGCGGTCCAGGTATGCTCACTTTAGCATGAAGCAGCAATACTTGACAATGCAAAAGCTGGTATATACGCTCAAGTTGAGTATGGTGAGTATCATACTCAAGATATAGCGTAAGTCGATCCAACGTCTAGGGGAGTCTCGATATATGGAACGTGCGCTGGTTGTACAAGGTGGAATCCCGCTACGGGGCGAACTCCGGGTCAACCCGGCGAAGAACTCAGCCCTCAAAATCATGGTGGCGAGCCTGCTCACCCCGGAGCCCGTCACCCTCATCGAGGTTCCGCGCCTGCGCGACGTAGACGTGATGCTCGAGCTTTTGTCCCACCTCGGCACCCGCTATGCCTGGGAGGGCCATACCCTGCACCTGCACACCCCGGAGATCAAAAACACCGAGGCTCCCCGCGAGCTAGTGGACAAAATGCGGGCCAGCTTTATCGTGATGGGCGCCCTGCTAGGCCGGGTGGGCGAGGCCATCGTGCCAATGCCCGGCGGCTGTCAGTTCGGCCCCCGCCCGGTGGATCAACACCTCAAGGCCCTGAGTCGGCTGGGGGCTGAGATCCGGGAAGAAAACGGCTTCTTCCACGCCCGGCAGACCCGTAGACCCTCGGGCCGGGTGGTTTTCGACATGCCTACCCTGGGGGGCACGGAACAAGCGCTTTTGGCCGCAGCCCTAGGCGGGGAAGCCACCTTGGTCAACGTGGCCCAAGAACCCGAGATCGAAGACCTGTGCCGCTTTTTGCAGATGCTGGGGGTGGAGGTCCAAGGCACCGGCAGCAGCATCCTGCGGGTGCGAGGGAAGGAGCTGCTGGGCGGGGGCAGCTACAGCATCATCCCCGACCGCATCGAGGCGGGAACCTTCCTGTTGATGGCTGCGGCCACCCGAGGGGGGGTCACCCTCACCCACGTCAACCCTCAACACATGGATGCCCTGCTGGACAAGCTGGCTCAATCCGGCCATCACCTCGAGGTGGGTCTCGACTGGGTGAAGCTCGAGGCCACCGCTACCCCCTCCCCCCTCAGCGTAGAGGCGCGGGAGTACCCTGGCTTCGCCACCGATCTACAACCGCTGATGGCCGCTTACTTGGCCACCGTGCCAGGTACCTCCACCGTAGCCGACCGGGTCTACCCCGACCGCTTTGGCTACGTGGGCGAGCTGGCCCGTATGGGGGCCGACGCCAGCCGTAAGGAAGGGGTGCTGCTGGTGAGCGGCAAGGCCCTGATGGGGGCCAACGTCAAGGCTGCCGATATCCGCGCCGGTGGGGCGTTGATCCTGGCCGCCCTGGCCGCCGAGGGCGAGAGCAAGATCGAGGGCATGCAATACGTGGAGCGTGGCTATGAGCGGCTGCCTGCCCGCCTGCAAGCCCTGGGGGCCAGGGTGAGCTTCGGGCAACCCGCCCTGGCCCTGGCTGCGGACTGAAAACCGCTCCCAAGGCAGCGCTCATTTGGCGTTTTGCCTGGGGTGTTCTATACTCGGTGGGTTATGGATCTGCCAACCCTTCAGCACCGACTCGACGCCCTCCGGGGGTATCTTTGACATCTCCGGCAAAGAATCCCGCCTGAGAGAGCTGGAAGTAAAGCTCAACGACCCTCATCTTTGGGATAACCCTACCGAGGCGAGAGCGATCAGCCAGGAAGCTACCCGGCTGCGCAAGGCGGTGGAAAACTACCGCAGGCTCGAGTCCGACCTGCAGGGTTTGCTCGAGCTATGGCCGGAGCTAAGCGCGGAGGAGCGCGCGCAGATGCAGCCCGATCTGGACCGGGCGGGCCGCGAACTGGAGGACCTCTACCACGAAACCCTGCTCTCCTTTCCCTACGCCGAGAACGCCGCTATCGTAACCATCAAGCCCGGCGCGGGTGGGACCGAGGCCTGCGACTGGGCGCAGATGCTCTACCGGATGTACACCCGCTTCGCCGAGCGGCACGGCTTCAAGGTAGAGGTCGTGGACGTAGAGCCGGGGGCCGAGGCGGGCATTGACCTGGCCCAGTTCATCGTGCGGGGCGAGTACGCCTACGGGCTGCTCTCGGTGGAGGCCGGGGTGCACCGGCTGGTGCGCCCATCGCCGTTCAACGCCCAGGGCAAGCGGCAGACCAGCTTCGCCGCGCTCGAGGTGATGCCGGAGGTAGACGAGTCGGTGGAGGTAGAGATCAACCCCGAGGACCTGCGCATCGACGTGATGCGCTCGCAGGGCAAGGGCGGGCAGGGGGTCAACACCACCGACAGCGCGGTGCGGGTGGTGCACTTGCCCACCGGGATCATGGTCAAGTGCCAGATCACCCGCAGCCAGCAGAAGAACAAAGAGCTCGCCATGAACATCCTGCGCTCCAAGCTCTTCGAGATCGAGTGGAAGAAAAAGCAGGAGGAGCTGGCCCGGCTCAAGGGCGAGTCGCGCCCCAACGAGTGGGGCAGCCAGATACGGAGCTACGTGCTCGACAAGCAGTACGTCAAGGATCACCGCACCGGCGAGATGCGCCACGATCCCGAGAACGTGCTGGATGGCGACCTGGAGAATTTGGTGTGGGCCGGGCTGGAGTGGAAAGCCGGGCGGCGGGAGACGGTGGCGGCGGGAGACGAGGATTGAACCCCTCCTCGTTGCACTGCCGCAGGAGCGGCAGCTTGGCTTACCGGCTCCAGGGCCGGTCCATGCAGCCCGCCGAAACCCGGAGGTTTATCGCGGCATTGGCATCGGTTCGCCGAGGGCAAACGGTTGCGATGGCGGATTCGCCGGCGTCCTCTTGCAAGCCTCTGCTGGGTGCACCCCGAGCAAGCAGCGCTCCACTACTCCTCTTGAGGCAAATCGTAGATCTCGAGCGCCTCTCGCCAGGCCTCGGAAATCTGCTCGCCTCGAGGCTTATGCTCTTTTTCCTGGGCAGGAACGGCAGTGATCATCGCGGACCTCCTGAGGCTCAGGTTAGACCGCATTGGGACCGCTCGAGTCGGAGTAGATGAGGGGGTCTTACACGCGGGCAAGAGCGGGGCAACGGGAAACTACACCAGGTCATTTTTAGCGCCTGGGAGGGGCTCGAGGCCACTTTATTCGCCAGTGCTCTACACCGCCAGCGTCACCTGACGGGAGGAGGGGGTGGGGTAACGGCTAAAATGGGCGGGTGACGATCTCCCTGGTGATATTCGCGTTCGTCTTCGGAGCCGTCATCGGCTCATTCTTGAACGTGGTGATCTACCGCCTCCCGGCAAAGAAGTCCATCGTCTATCCGCCCTCGAGCTGCCCCCATTGCGGCCACCGGCTTAGGCCCTCAGAGCTCATCCCCATCCTCTCTTGGGCCCTCCTACGGGGGCGCTGCAAGAGCTGCGGCCAACCCATCTCGGCGCGCTACCCGGCCATCGAGGCCCTGACCGGCCTGCTTTTCGCGGCAGCCGCGGCTTTGCGCCCGGAGTTCCCTGCCCTCCTGTTCATCTGGGCTTTTATCGCCGTCCTGATCGCGCTCTCCTTCATTGACATCGACACCTACGAGGTGCCGGACGCGCTGAGCTACGGCGGGCTGGCCCTGGGTCTTCTGGCCGCACCCCTGATCCTCCCTGGCGGCTTCTCATCTGCCCTCGAGGCCGCACTGATGGCCGCCGGATTGCTGGCCCTCATCAACGGATACGGGGTGCTGGCAGTGACGCGGGGCCGGGGCAACAAACCCGAAGGCCCGGTGGGGCTGCAAACCCTATACTTCGCAGCAGCGGTGGGGGCTTGGCTGGGGCCTGCTGCCGGGCTCGTGGCGGGGTTCCTCAACTGGGGTCTGAATGCCCGCAGCGCCCGGGTCTGGGCGGCCCCCGAAGCCCTGACGTTGGGGCTAGCCCTGCTGGGGCCGCTGGTGGCCTGGCTGATCCCCGGCTGGCCGCTGGGGGTGCAAGACGCGCTGCGCGGCCTCCTCATCGCCGGAGGCGGGATCGCCCTAGCCGGCGGGCTTTACTGGGCCTTCCGGCCTGTGCCCGAAGAAGACGAGGAAGAAGTGGCGGTGCTGGGCTTTGGCGATGTAAAGCTCGCCGGGATGCTGGGGGCCTGGGTAGGGTTTTGGCCTTTCGTAGTGGGGATGTTCGTAGCGGTGATAGCGGGGGCGGTGATCGGGCTGGCCTTGCGCGAGCGCAAGGTTCCCTTCGTACCCTACTTGGCCTTGGGTGGAGTGGTCGCGCTCTTTTTCGGGCAACGGATCCTCGAGGGGTATCTGCGCTACCTGGGGATCAGCTGATACCGTACCGCCGCAAGCGCTTGGGTATAGCATTGCCCCACGGTTTTTCGGTAGGCTTGGCGCGTGAGGGATCTGTTCGAACTCTACCAGCACCGGGCCAGCGTGCGAAAATTCAAGCCGGAGCCTTTGCGCGAGGGGGATCTCGAAAAACTCCTTTTCGCCGCCCAGCGGGCCCCTACCGACGCCACCGCGCAGATGTACACCCTCCTGCGGATCACCGACCGCAGCTTAAGACGAGAGATCGCCCGTCTGGCTAACAATGACGAACACGTACAAACCGCTGCCGAGTTCTTCTTGATCCTGGCCGACGTGCACCGGTTGCGGCGGCTCGTCGAGCACCGGGGGGGCCGTTGGGGACACTGGCCGCGTACGGCGGCGCATTTCGCTATTGTGGATGCGGTACTGGCCGGGAGCGCTCTGGCGACGATGGCCGAGAGCCTGGGGTATGGCATCTGCTGGATCGGCGGGGTACTAAACGGCATTCAAGAGATCAGCGCGCTTTGTCGGCTGCCCGAAGGGGTATTTCCGGTGGCGGGGCTTTGCGTGGGGATTCCCGAGGTGGTCCCGGCTCCCCGCCCACGCTTGCCGCGGGAACTGGTAGTCCACGAGAATACCTACCGTGAACCAGAGCCTGCCGAGCTGGACCGGGCTTTCGAGGCGATGCGACCGATCACCCGCAGCGGCGACTGGTACAAGGTTCTAGAGCGTTATTTCACCTCAGGCGGAACGATGGAGGAGCGGGAGGGCCGCTACCAACGCCTGGTCGCCCGGCACGGCTTCGACCCGGACTTACCGCCAGAGGAGTTGGAGAAGCTAGAGCGGTACGGCATCCAAGCCGGTTCAATCGGGGAGCTGATCGAGCTTGCTCTTGCTCAGGGGTATCGCTCGGTTCTGTTCCGCAAAGGGACAGTTTGGCTCGAGCGGGAAGCCGAGGCCTTCCGGGGTGAGGGTCATCCGGGAGAGGCCATCATCCGGGCCTTTCTGGACGCCATGTCGCCCAAAGAACCCCGGTAATCCCCGGGAAACTCCCTTGCGCCCGGGGCAACCCCGAAAGCCGGAGGAGCCGAGGCGCACCGCGGTACGCCCCTACAGTGATTTTACTGGGTCAGAACGTAGAATGTCGCCTATGAAGGTCGCGAGCCTGAACGATTACCAGCGCGAATCGCGCAAAACCTGGCAGCTCGTCCATACCGATCACCCCATCACCTACCCCACCTTGGGCTTGGTAAACGAGGCCGGGGAGTTGGCGGGGAAGGTCAAGAAGATCTTTCGCGACAAGGGTGGGCGGATTTCCCCGGAGGACCGCGAGGCGCTCAAAGGCGAGCTGGGCGACGTGCTGTGGTATCTGGCGCAGATCGCCACCGAGCTGGATTTGACCCTGGAGGAAGTCGCCAGCGCCAACCTCGAGAAGCTTTTTAGTCGGCTCGAGCGCGGAAAAATCCAAGGCGAAGGCGATTACCGCTAAGGCCCCCTGAGGGAAGCCGACCATGCGGCTTCCCTCACGGAGGGTCTTGCGTACGATGTACGTCACACGTCGTAGGTCATACGAAGGGGATCGGTCCCTCGGGTGTACGGAGCTTGCTCCGTCCCGATAGGGGATCGTCCCCCGCGTTTAGCGTAAAAAAGCGTTTAGCGTCTGGCGTTTTGCGTATTGCGTATGACGTACGACGTAGGACGTATACCAACATACCACCCCCACCCTCGCCCTCCCCTGCTAGGGGAGGGAGCACCCCGCGTTTTGCATCTCCGCGTGCCCTACGGCGACGGCTACCCCCAGCGCAGTTTCCAGAACCAGCCTGGAGAACCCCTGGACACGGCTCATCCGCCCCTCGCCATGCTCTGGGGCCACGTGGGAGGGGCTGCTACATCCCCTGAAGGCGGTGGATTTTGAAAGCCCCCACACCCCCTTTCCTCGGCAAAGAGCAGCCGCAGTCCACGGCCTTGGGCGTTATAAGCTATGGAAGCGATGAGCGCCCTCTACCGCCAAGCCCGCCCCACCACCTTTGACGAGATGGTGGGTCAGGAGCACGTCAAGGAGGTGCTCCTGAGCGCAATTCGAACGGGGCGACTAGCCCAGGCTTACCTGTTCTCGGGGCCGCGGGGGGTAGGTAAGACCAGCAGCGCCCGGCTTATCGCTCAAGCGGTGAACTGTACCGCCCAGGCCGACAAGCCCTGCGGGGTCTGCGCAGGCTGCCGCCTGGTGCGCGAGGGCAACCATCCGGACGTACTCGAGATCGACGCCGCCTCCAACAACTCCGTCGAGGACGTGCGTGAGCTGCGCGAACGCATCCTGTTAGCCCCCCTCTTGGGCAGCCGCAAGGTGGTGATCCTCGACGAAGCCCACATGATGTCCAAAAGCGCCTTCAACGCGCTCTTAAAGACGCTCGAGGAGCCCCCCGAGCACGTTATCTTCATCTTCGCCACCACCGAGCCGGAGCGAATGCCCCCTACCATCCTCTCGAGGACGCAGCACTTTCGCTTCCGGCGGTTGTCCGAGGGCGAGATCGTGCAAAAGCTCTCGCGCATCCTCCAAACCATGAATCGCGAGGCCGAGCCCGCGGCCTTGCAGCTGGTGGCCCGGATGGCCGATGGGGCCATGCGCGATGCGGAGAGCCTGCTGGACCGGCTGCTCGCGCTCGAGGTCCCCATCACCCTAGCCCAGGCCGAAGCCGCCTTAGGCCTACCCCCTCAGGAGGCCTTGTGGGGGCTAGCCGAAGCCCTCGAGCAGGGGCAGATCCGCCAAGCCCTAGCCGACGCACAAAACCTCTACGCCCAAGGCTTTGCCGCCCGGACCCTGGCCCAGGGGCTATTGGAAGCCTTCCGGGCCGGGCTCTACGCCAAGATGGGGCTGGGCGCCGGGCCGCGCCTGGAATCCTCGGAGGAAAAACTGGTCGCGGCCATGACCGCCCTGGACGAGAGCCTCGAGCGTCTGCTCAAGCGTTCGGATGCGTTGGCGCTGGAGTTAGCCCTCCTCGCAGCGTTCCAGGCCCTTCACGGATCAGCCGCGAGCCCTCAAGCCGCCGTGCCCGGCAAGCCCTCCCTCCCGGAGTTCAACCCGGTCAGACGCCAGCCCCCAGGCGCCAAACATCCGCTACCCGAAGCTCCTCCTCAAGGGACTTCAACCCCTACCCCCACGCAGGGGCCAGGGTCTAGGCCTCAAATGGCGATGGACTTGACCCAAGCCTGGCGCAACGTGCTGGGGGTCCTCAAGATCAACCAGCGGGCCTTTTTCCGCGAGGCGGCGCCACACCTCGAGGGCCAGAAGCTGGTGCTGGTGTTTCCCGAGAAGGCCAGCTTCCACTACCAAAGCGCCCTAAAGAATCTCGAGGCCATCCAGACCGCGGTGCGCGAGGTGATGGGCGAGCTCGAGGTAAGCTTGGTGCTGCAAGGGGAGAAAAAAAAAGTTGAATCCCGAAGCGCAACTTCCCTACGCGAGGGTAGTAGGAACGGCCCGACCCCGCTGCGCGGTGAGGCCAGCGCCCCCGCTGCTGTCGCAGGGCTTACGTCAACCGGTTCGGTTTCGGCTTCGAGCCCTCCGGAGCAAAGCGCCCAATCCGCCCCACCCTCGAGCCCTATAGCAGAGCCCAGGGTTGCCCCTCTTGATGAGCCCCCCGCTATCGCGGCCAAAACGGCAGAATCAGCGCTCTCGAGCCCCCCACTCCCCGGCGACGAGCCCCCCTGGCCGGACGATGAGATCCCCGAAGAGTCCACCGAAGCCCCCTCCAGCCGCGCGCAAACCCTGGTGGACGACCCGCGCTTCCAAAAGCTGCTGCGCACCTTTGGCGGACGCTTGCGCAAGCTCGTCCAGGACACCCCCAAGGCGCCGGATGCGGAGGGGGCGGCGCAAGGTGATGAGGGTAGCGATGAATAGCCAGGCTTCCGATAGACTCAAGATCATGGATACCACAGATCTCAGCGAGGAGAGCCTGGAGCGCATTCTCAAGCGCCTGCGCCGGATCGAAGGTCAGGTGCGGGGTTTGCAAAAGATGATCGAAGCTGGCCGACCTTGCGAAGAAGTGCTGACCCAGATGAGCGCCACCAAGAAGGCTATGGAAGCGGCTTCCAACACCATACTCCGGGACTTCCTCACCCTCTGCGCTAGCGACATTGCCCGTGGTGATACCAAAAAACCCGAGCAGATCGCTCTGCTGCTGCGTAAGTTTGCCAGCTAGCGGTACGGGGCTTTTTTACACGCGAAGGATATGAGCCACCCAGCGGGCGACACCAAGACCAAAACCCACACCCGCACCCGCACGCCCCAGCTATACAAGGTGCTGCTCCTCAACGATGACTACACCCCAATGGACTTCGTGGTAGAGGTGCTCATGCGCTTCTTCCGCAAGAGCGAGCTCGAGGCCACCCGCATCATGCTCCAGGTGCACCACGAGGGGGTGGGGGTCTGCGGAGTCTACCCATTCGAGATCGCCGAGACCAAAGTCCATCAGGTGATGGAAGCCGCCGCAGAAGAGGGGCACCCCTTGCAGTGCATCATGGAACCGGAGTAGGCCAATCCCTCCAGCGCCCCAACCCACCCAAAAGTGAAACCGCGCCTAGCCGTCCTCGAGCAGGGCTGGCATCCTAGAGCCTGAATGGTGACCAACGAGCTGCAGAAATCCATCGAGCGTGCCCTGGAGATCGCCCTGAAGCGGGGCCATGAGTATGTGGGCCTCGAGCACCTTTTGCTGGCCCTCCTCGACGACGCCGACGCCAAGCGGCTGTTGCAGCGCTGTGAGGTAGACTTGCTGGCCCTGCGCGGCGAGCTCGAGACCCTCTTGGCCGACTTCGAAAACCTAGCCGGGGTGCAGCCAACCCCCACTACCGCCTTCCGGCGGGTGCTCCAGCGGGCAGTGGCCCAGATGCGCTCGGCCGGGCGGGACCAGGCCAACGGGGCCAACGTGCTGGTCGCCATCATGGACGAGCGGCAGTCGCGGGTATTCGGCCTTTTGGAAGACTTTGGGCTAAGCCGCTACCGCCTTACTCGCGCCATCGCCCGCGAGGCTCCACCCAGCGGAGCCACCAGCGAGAGCCAGCCCGCCGAAGCCGAAGAGGGCGAGGTGGCGAAGAACCCCCTCGAGGCCTACTGCACCGACCTCACCGCCCGCGCCCGCGCCGGGGAACTCGACCCCTTGGTGGGGCGGCAGGCCGAGCTCGAGCGCATCCTCACCGTGCTCTCGCGCCGCCAGAAGAACAACCCCCTCTTGGTGGGCGACCCCGGGGTGGGCAAGACCGCGCTGGTGGAGGGTCTGGCCCAGCGCATCGTGAAGGGCGAGGTACCCGAGGGCTTGGCCGATGCCGAGATCTTCGCCCTCGACCTGGGAGCCCTGCTGGCCGGGACCCGTTACCGCGGCGACTTCGAGGAGCGGCTTAAGGCGGTGGTCAAGGCGCTTTTGTCCCGTCCTAGGGCCATCCTCTTCATCGACGAGATCCACATGATCGTGGGGGCCGGTTCGACCACCGGCTCCACCGTCGACGCCTCCAACCTGCTCAAGCCCGCCCTCACCGGCCAGCTCAGGTGCATCGGGGCCACCACCTTCGCCGAGTACAAGTCCTTCGAGCGGGATCGGGCCATCGCCCGGCGCTTCCAGAAGATCGACGTGCTCGAGCCCACCCACCAGGAGGCCATCCAGATCCTCGAGGGGCTCAAGCCCAAGCTCGAGGCCCACCACAAGCTCAGCTACACCCGCCAGGCCTTGGAGCGCGCCGTCGAGCTCGCCGCGCGCCACCTCTCCGACCGCCGCCTGCCCGACTCGGCCTTAGACGTGCTCGACGAGGCCGGGGCCAGCGAGGCCCTCAAGCCCGCCGGTAGGCGCAAGGGCCGCATCGGGGTGGCCGAGGTGGAGGCCACCGTGGCCCGCATGGCCCGCATTCCCCCCAAGTCCCTCTCGCGCGATGATCAGGTGGTGCTGCAAAACCTCGAGGCCGAACTCTGCGCCGAGATTTACGGGCAGGAGCGGGCGGTGAAGGAGGTGGCCAGCGCCATCAAGATGGCCCGCGCCGGGCTGCGCGACCCCCAGAAGCCCATCGGGGCCTACCTCTTCGCCGGGCCGACCGGCGTGGGCAAGACCGAGCTCTCCCGCCAGCTCGCCGTCAAGCTCGGCGTGCCGCTGATCCGCTTCGACATGTCGGAGTACATGGAGAAGCACACCGTCTCGCGCCTCATCGGCGCGCCTCCCGGCTACGTGGGCTTCGAGCAAGGCGGCCTGCTCACCGACGCGGTGCTGCAAAACCCCCACTGTGTGCTGCTTTTGGATGAGATCGAGAAGGCCCACCCGGACCTCTACGCCATCCTCTTACAGGTCATGGACTACGGCAAGCTCACCGACCACAACGGCAAAACCGTGGACTTCCGCAGCACCATCCTCATCATGACCACCAACGCCGGAGCCGCCGAGGCCAGCGAGGCCCGCATCGGCTTCTTGCGCGAGCCCAAAGCCGAGGCCGCCGACGAGGCCATAAGGCGCCTGTTCACCCCCGAGTTCCGCAACCGCCTCGATGCCATCGTGCACTTTGCGCCCCTCTCCCCCGAGGTCATGGGTCAGATCGTGGACAAGAACCTGAGGGCGCTCGAGGCCCAGCTCAAAGAGCGCAAGGTGAGCCTCGCCATCACCCCCGAGGCCCGGCAGTGGCTGGCCGAGAAGGGCTACGACCCCCTCATGGGTGCGCGCCCCCTGGCCCGCCTGATCCAGGAGCGCATCAAGAAGCCCCTGGCCGACCTGCTGCTGTTCGGGCCGCTCAAGAACGGTGGGCACCTGAGGATTGAGGTGAAGGAGGGGGGGCTCGAGCTGGCTACGGCGTCGTAACTCGAGCTTTCGCCCGAGTGCGAC